>NZ_JBHXTQ010000004.1:168984-193813 GCF_042677305.1 Kitasatospora sp. NPDC127121
TCGGGGGGCGGGGGGGGCCCCCCCCGGGGGGCCCCCCCCGACGTGCCGGGGCGAACTGCCCTCGCCCCGACGGGACTTACAGCGAGGGATCCTGCATCAGGATCGCCTGGTAGAGGTGGTGGAGACGACGACTCGGCTTGAGCCCCAACTCGTCGTCGAGCCACTTCCGGGTGCGGTGGAAGATGTCGACGGCCTCCGACTGCCGGCCGCACCGGTAGAGGGCGATCATCAACTGCTCGCTGAACCGCTCGCGTTCCGGGTACTGGGCGAGCAACTGCTTCAGCTCGGCCACCACCGTCCCCGCCTCGCCCGCTTGCAGCTGGGCCGAGATCAGGTCCTCCCGCGCGGTCTTGCGCTGCTCGTCCAGACGCAGCGCTACGGCACGGCACCAGGGCCCGTCGCTCGTGTCGAGCAGGGCCGGTCCGCGCCACATCCCGAGCGACTTGCGGAGCGTGTCCATCGCTTCGTACGGCCGGTCGCTGACCAGCCCCGCGCCTTTCTCCGCCGTCCGCAGGAACCGGTACGCGTCGACCGCGTCCTCCGAGACGTTGAGCATGTAACCGTTGTCAACCGTGCGGATGAGTTCCTGGTCCGGCCCCTCCAGACCAAGTTCCGCCAACGATTTGCGCATGCGTTTGACATTGGCCTGCAAGGCGTTGCGCGCGTTCTTGAGCGGCGCTTCCCCCCACAGCTCGTCGATCAGTTCGTCGAACGCGACCACCTGACCGGCGTTGAGCGCCAGCATGGTGAGCATCACGCGATTCTTCTTCGCCCGTAGACCTACGGTGCGCTGACCGTCGCCGATCAATAGTGGGCCTAATATGGAGATGTACACCAAATTCCCCGTCCCTAGCGGTGAACTCCAGCCACAAGCTTTTCTCCTGTGACCTCGGCCCGGCCACCGTCAACAGTGGTCGACGTGTTTGGGGTGGCCTGACAAAGGGGAAAAGCCTGGGTATCATTCGCGCTGGTCAAGTATCGGACACGCCTGGGTCGTCCGGCCATGTACCTTCGTACATGAGTTGATGAACCTGCGCCACCAACCCCACCTGAAGCCGCGACTCCACTCCCAGTTTCGCCAGGATGTTGGCGACATGCGCCTTCACCGTGCGCTCTGTGACGTGCAGTCGGGCGGCGATGCCGCGGTTGGAGTGTCCGGCACCGATCAGGTCGAAGACCTGCCGTTCCCGTCCGGACAACGTCCCGACCCGGGTGAGTTCGTTGCGCCAGCGCGCCGAGGCGAGGCTGCCGTCACTGTGCATGGCCACCCCCCTGACCGCCCCCTGCTTCCCCGTGGCGCGTCCACCGGCAGTTGCGCCCCCCCGTCACCGGGAAGGTCGTTCACGTGCCGACGAACGCGCATGCGATTCTACAACTCCCGTAACAAACCACCACGGGACAGTCGGCGTCAAACCCCTTGTCACGACTGGTTGTGGCCAGGTGCCTGCACGAAACGCACACGAAAAGGACCGGGGAGGGGCTAAGCCCTTCCCCGGCCGTCGAGTTGGACGGGTCCCGTGTTACGGGAGGGTCGTGCGTGCCGCCGAGGCCGCTGCCGCGGCGGCCACGATGGCCGGCATCCGCGGGGTCCGGGTCGTGGTCTGGCGCGCGAGCCGCGAGGGCCAGAAGGTCTTCCAGCCGAGCAGGGTGACCACGGCCGGCAGGACGACGATCCGGATCACCGTCGCGTCGAGCAGCACCGCGCAGGCCATGCCCACCCCCATCTGCTTCATCTCGATGAAGTTCAGCGAGGCCAGCAGGGCGAACACGCAGACCATCACCACCGCGGCGCTGGTCACCACGCCGGCCGTGCGGGTGATGCCCTGCTCGACCGCCTCCTTGACGGAGAGCCCGCCGCGCGCCGCCTCCCGGATCCGGCTGACCACGAAGACGTGGTAGTCCATCGACAGGCCGAGCAGGATCACGAAGAGCATCAGCGGCAGCCAGGCCACCACCCGGCCGGTGGACTCGAAGTGCAGCAGGTCCTCCGCCCAGGTGTGCTGGAAGATCAGCGCGAGCAGGCCGAAGGAGGCCGCTGCGGACAGCACGTTGAGCACCACGGTGATCAGCGCGAGCACCACCGAGCGGAACGCGGCGGTCATCACCAGGAAGGTCAGCACCAGGGCCACTCCGAGCACCCAGGGCATCTTGTGCATGACGTTCGCCCGGTAGTCGACGTCGAACGCGACGTCGCTGCCGCCGACCGCGAACTCGGCGCCCGCGACCGTGCCGAGGGTCTGCGGGGCGAGATCCTGGCGCAGCCGGGCCAGCGAGGCGCGGGCCTGCGGGGAGCCGCTGTCGAAGTGGGTGCCGATCGCGATGGTGGCGACCGTGCCGTCGGGGGAGGTGCGGACGACCGGCGCCGGGTTGTGCACGAAGAGGTCGTCCTGCGAGGCGCGTTCGACCAGCGACTCCACCGCGGTGCCCAACTGCGCCGTCCGGTCGGCCGGGACCTTCACCGCGACGGTGTGGGTGTCGGCCTGGCTCGGGAAGGAGTGGGTCAGCCGCTCGTTGGCCTGCATCGCCGGGATCGACCGGGGCAGGTCGTCGATCCCGGTGGCCTTGAGCTTCAGGCCGAGGGCGGGCAGCGCGAGGACGAGCAGCGCGCCGACCGAGACCACCAGCGCGATCACCGGGTGGCGCAGGGCGGGCTTGAGCATGGTCGACCACAGCCGCGGCTTGACCCCGCCCTTCTGGGTGAGCCGCCACACCAGCGGGACCCGCGGCGCGTCCAGGTAGCGGCCGAACCGGGACAGCATGGCCGGCAGCACGGTCAGCGAGGAGGTGATCGCGATGGCGACCACCAGCACCGCGCCGGTGGCCATCGACTCGAAGGCGATGTGCCCGGCGAGGTAGAGCGCCCCCATCGAGATCATGACGACCACGCCGGACACCAGCACCGAGTGCCCGGAGGTGGCGGCCGCGATCTCGATGGCGTCGATGTTGTTGGCGCCCAACGCCCGCTCCTCGCGCTGGCGTTTGAGGTAGAACAGCGAGTAGTCGACCCCGATGGCCATGCCCATCAGCACGATGACGTGCGTCACCGGCCCCGGATCGGGCACCAGTTGGGAGGCCACCCCCCACAGGCCGAGCCCGGCGAGCACCGAGGACAGGCCGAGGACGACCGGGACGCTCGCGGCGACGATCGCGCCGAACACGAAGACCATCACGAGCAGCGTCACCGGCAGGCTCAGCACGGTCGCCTTGCCGAGGTCCTTGCTCAGCATCTCGTTGAGCCCGGCCTTGATCGAGCCGGCGCCGACGAGTTCCATCCGCAGCTCGGTGTGCGACGCGTGGGTCCTCGCCACGGTGTCGATGAGCGGCTGCACCCGGTCGGCGGAGGTCTCCGGATCGCCGTCGAGGGTCACCGGGACGAGCAGGGCCGAGCCGTCCGGCGCGGGCACCGGGGCGTCGATCGAGCTGATGCCGGGGAGGGCCTTCAGGTCGCGGGTGGCGTCCGAGGCCGCGGACTGCGCCTGGACGGGGTCGAGCCGGCCGCCGCCCCACGGGGTGATGAGGACGTTCTCCACCGCGCGCTCCTGGAGGCCGCCGCTGCGGGCGATCGCGGCCGCCCGGCCGGACTGGCCGATGGCGAGGTCGGAGGTGGTGGCCTGCCGGGTGCCCGTGACGCCGCCGACCACGAGGGCCGCCACGACGAACGCCACCCAGAGCGCGATCGCCCACCAGGGGTGGACGGCGCTCCACCGAGCGGCCCTGGTGATCACGTTCCTGCCTTCCACGATCACGTTCCCCTCCTCAAAAGAAATGCCCGGATCAAGACACGGGCCTGACTTATGAGTCCGGCCGGTGCGGTGCGGCGTTCGCCTGCATCACTGAATCTAGTGACGCTTCGACGCATGATCACGGGTACAACTTCGACGATTGGAGGGGGAGTTTCTTCTACTTGACAGCCGACCCGAGAGGGCTGCCGCCGGATTCCCCGGGCGGAATTTGATACCACATCCGCCGGGACACGTTAAAGGGCCCGTCGCCGATCAGTGCGACGGACCCCGCGTATTCCTCGGGCAGCGGCAGGTCGGTGACTCTCCACGGACCGGGCAACGGACCGGAGCGTGCGTACACGGTGGCTTCCGGTCCTTCGTGGGCGACCGGGATCCCCATGCCCTGGGTGAGTCTGGCGCCCGAGGCCTTCACGCACGCCTCCTTCCTGGTCCACAGCCGGGTGAAGGCGTCGGGCCCGCCCCGGGCGACCAGCTCCCGTTCGTCCGGGGGGAAGAAGCGACCGGCCAGCCGGGCGGTGTCCAGCTCGGCGCGGGCCAGCTCGACATCCACGCCGACCGGCCGTGATGCCAGGGCGAGCAGGGCGATCTCGCCCGAGTGGGACAGGTTGAAGTGCAGGCCCGGCGCGTCCTCGACGGCCGGCTTCCCCCACGGGCCGCGGCTGAAGTGCAGCCCGGCCGGGGGGCGGCCGAGGCGCTCGCCGAGGACGATCCGGGTGGCGGCGTGCGCGAGCACGAAGCGGCGCCGCAGTCCGGGCAGCTGTCCGCTCCGGGCGCGCGCCCGCTCCTGCTCGTCGAGCAGTTCCTCCAGGTGCGGCGGGTACCCGTCCGGGGCGTCCTGGGCGGCTTCGCCGTCCGGGCGGTCCGGGTGCTCGCCACCGGTCAGCGGAATCTGCCAGATCTCGACCGTATCCCGACCGACCGGTTGTTCTGTCCCGTTCAGAACCGGCCCACCTTTCCGGTGTGCAGCCCCTGGAACAGATTCAGCTTCTGGATGTTCCGTGTCCCCTCCATGAACTCCACGCCCCGGGCGTCCCGGGCGAGTTTGTCGAGGAGCGGGTGGTCCAGCCGGGCGCCGGGCCCGAAGAAACCCAGCGCGCGCATCGTGACGTCCTCGGCGAGTTCGCAGGCGCGGGCCTTCGCCGCCGAGGAGAGGTGCCCGGCGGCCGGCTTGCGGTCCACTGCGAGGGCCGCCCGGTAGGTCAACCGGCGGGCCGCGTCGATCCGCTGGCCGAGCGACTCGAACAGCTCGCGCTCCGCGCCGCGCAGTTCCCGGCGGTTCTCGGCGACGTAGTCGTGGGCGGCCCGGGCGATGCCGAGGGCGATCGCGGCCACACTCGGGCGGAGCTGGTTGAAGACCGAGACGATGCTCCACATGCCCCGCCGGGTCGGCGGCAGGTGGGCGCCGAGCACCCGTTCGGCGGGCACGTGCACCCCGTCGAGGGTGATCCGGGTCAGCTGGACGCCGCGCAGGCCGAGGGTGGGCAGCGGCTCCGCCCGGAAGCCGGGGTCGGAGGTGTCCACCAGGACGGCCAGCACGCCGAGCCGCTCGGTGCCCGCGACCCGCGCGAACACGGCGCCCAGGTCGGCCCGGGCGGCGTTGCCGACGTAGCGCTTCTCGCCGTCCAGGACGTACGAGCCGTCGCCCACCGGGGTCAGCGTGGTGGTCATCTCGCCGATGGCCGAGCCGCGGTCGGGCTCGGTGAGGCCGAAGCAGGTCCAGCGGGGGCGTTCGGCGAGCCGGCCGTACACCCAGTCCTTCTGGGCCTGGCTGCCGAGCACGCTCAGCAGCACCCCGCACATCGAGGCGCCGGGCGCGCCCAGCATCATCCCGGCGTCGCCGCGCGCCAGTTCCTCGCTCACCAGGACCCGTTCCAGGGTGGCCAGGCCGTGCGCGGGGCCGGCACCGGCCTCGGCGGACGCCCGGTCCCACTCCGGCGGCACCTGGTGGCCGGCCAGGAAGCGCACGGCGGGCAGGTCCAGGAAGCGGTGGACGGCCTCCGGGTCCCGGTCGAGGTCGAGCGCGCCCGCCCGCAGGTCTTCGGCCCACCGCCGCACGTGCCGGTGCGTGGTTTCCAGCGGGCCGGGCAGGCTGATCACACGTTCCCCTTCCGGGAGTCGACGTTCTGTGCCGTGTCCCCGGCCGGCCCCGGCCAGCCGCAGTACACGTCGGCGAGGAGCTCGGAGGCGTACGCCGCCCGGCCCGGCCCCTCGGCGGTGAAACCGTACGCCCCGAGCAGCCGCAGCAGTGCGCGGTCGGCCTGGGTGATCTGGGCCTGGAGGCGGGCGAGGGCCGGGCCGTCCAGCGGCCGGGCGGGGGCCGGCGGGGAGTCGTCCGGCCCCTCGGTGAGGTCGTCGAGGACGCCCTCGATCTCCAGGTGGTCGATCAGCACGTCGGCGAGCGCGCCCTTGACCAGCTGTTGCAGCAGCAGCGAGGAACCCTCGACCTGGCGGCCCGCGAGGTAGGCCAGGCAGGCCTCCCGCAGCCGCTCGGACGCGCCGAGCCGCAGCCAGGCGAGGCCGGTGCCCCAGTCGTGGGCGTCGGGGCCGGCGGGCGCCCGGGTGGCGTCGGCGGGGCTCAGGACGGCCAGACCGGGCACCGGGTCCAGGCCCCCATTCCCGTCCTCGTCCCCGTCCTCGTCGTCGCCGAACTCGGCGTACTCGCCGAGGAGTTCACGCGGGACCACGGCGTGCCCGCGCGGGCCGCGCGGTGCCACCCCGGGGGACAGCGCGCGGGAGAGCAGGGTCAGTGCGGGGACGAGGCCGTCGTTGCGCGCGCTCGTCCGGGCCTCCTGCCAGTGCTCGCGCACCTCGGCCGGAACCGTCATCGGACCCCCAACTCCCCCGTGTCGAGTGTGCAGTAGGCCAGGAAGCCGCGCTCCCGGTCGTAGTCGGCCACCACCACCGGGCGGTCCCGGTCGGCGGCGGCGAGCAGGGCGGCCCAGCCGCCGGTGGCGGGCTGTCCGGCCGCCACCTTGGTCCACGGACCGCCGTGTGCCGGAAGTTCAGCACAGCCGTCGGACAGGCCGGAGCCGGTGACCAGCGCGGCCGAGGCGTCCCAGCCGGCGAACAGCCCCGGCTCCGGGAGGCCCTGGGCCGCGCCGCCCAGCGGCGCGTCGCCGCCGTCCCAGTGGATCAGCAGCGCGACCGCGGCGTCCGTGTGGACGGCGCTCTGCCCCGTCGCGGGCAGCGGGAACGGCTGGGTGCCCTGGTCCACGACCAGCAGCAGCAGCCGCGACCAGCCGCACCGCCGGGCGTACTCCACGGCGACCCGCAGCGCGCTGAACGGCGCCAGGACGCCCTGGTCGGACAGGGCGAAGGAGAGCGGCTCGCCCGGCAGCCGCCCCTTCACGCAGGAGGCGACCAGCTCGGCGTGGTCGAAGTCCGGCGCGGAGTAGGCGACCACCACCACCTCGGGGCACTCCTCGGCGGTCAGCGGGCCCAGCGCGTCGAGCGCGCCGTGGGCCAGCTCCACCGAGGTGCGCCGCCCCGAGGCGGCGAACTGCTCGCGGTCGAAGTCCGCGCCGTAGAGCGCCCCGAGCTCGCGGTAGAAGTCCTCCCGCGCGGCCTCCGGCCGGTACGGCGCGCCAGGCCCCGGCGGGGTGTGGGCGCCGGCCCGGATCAGCCGCGGCAGGACCGCCGCCGGGGCCGGGCCGGGCGTGCCGTCCGCGCCGGCCGGGGCCGGACGCCGTACGGGCGCAGTCGCGCGGAACATGCTTAGGCGCTCGCTTCCGCGGCGACGAAGCCGGCCAGCGAGCCCACGGTCTCGAAGTGGGTCATGTCCAGCTCGTCGGCGTCGAACTGCACGTCGAGGATCTCCTCGATGGTGATGAGCAGTTCGAGCGCGCTGCTGGAGTCCAGGCCCAGCTCGTCGAAGAGGCGGACGCCCGGGTCGGCGCCGGAGACGTCCTTGTTGAGGACCTCCGACAGGCCCTTGCGGACGGCGTCGACGTACTTCACGTCGGCCACGGTGTTGGCAGTGTCGCTCATGGTGTTCTCCTCGGGCTGGTCCCGGCCGTGGGTCGGCCGGTCGGTGGTCAGTTCTGGTCGTCGCCGGGGGCCGCGTACAGCCGCTGGCGGCCGAGCATGGCCTCGACGTCGTCGCGCTCCCGGATCAGGTGCGCCCGCCCGTCCAGGACGAGCACCTCCGCCGGGTAGCCGTGGCTGAGGAAGTGCACCGGCGAGGCCGTCGGCCCGTACGCGCCGGAGCGCTGCACCCCGATCAGCTCGCCGGCCCGCAGCGCCGGCATCGGCACCTTCTTGCCGATGACGTCGTTGGGCGTGCAGAGCGGGCCGGTGATGTGCCAGGGCTCGGTGGCCGGCTCGTCCAGCCGCTCCAGCGCGGCCATCGGGAAGTTGCGCTTCACGTACGAGCCGATGCCGACGGCCGCCATGTGGTGGTTGGTGCCGCCGTCGGTGACCGCGAAGTTCTCGCCCATCGAGGTCTTGGTGTAGCGCACCCGGGTCACGTAGGTGCCGGACGCGGCGACCAGGAAGCGGCCCAGCTCCATGATCATCCGGGTCTCCGGGTGCCGGGCGCGGAAGTCCGCGATCAGCGGGTTGAGCCCGGCGGTCAGCTCGGCGACGTCGAGGTCCTTCTCGTTGTCGAAGTAGGCGATGCCGAGGCCGCCGCCGACGTCGACCGTCTCCAGCGGGAAGCCCAGCTCGGTGGAGAGGCGCTCGGCCAGCTCCAGGATCCGCCGGGTGTTCTCGACGACGGACTCCTCGATCAGGATGCGGGTGCCCAGGTACACCTGGACGCCCATCAGCCGGATGTTGGGGTAGCGGCCGGCGAGGTCCTTGCCCTCGGCCAGCAGCAGCTCCTCGTCGGTGCCGAACTGGCGCGGCTTGCCGCCCATGGTCAGGCCCGAACCCTTCACCGAGAAGCGCGGGTTGACCCGCAGCGCGACCCGGGCGGTGATCCCGCGCTCGCGGGCCACCTCGTCGATCAGGTCCAGCTCGCCGATCGACTCGCAGACGATCGCGTGGATGTCCTCGTCCAGGCAGGCCGCCACCTCGCCGCGGCTCTTGCCCGGGCCGAGGAAGATGATGTCGCGCGGCTCGACCCCGGCCCGGCGGGCGGTGACCAGCTCCGTCAGCGAGGACACCTCGGCGCGCGAACCCAGGCTGTGCAGCAGCGCGCAGACGGAGATGTTGGGGTTCGCCTTGAGCGAGTAGAAGACCTCCAGCGCCGGGTGCAGCGCCTCGCGCAGCCCCTGGAAGCGGGTGGTGATCTCCTCGCCGTCGTACAGGTAGAGCGGGGTGCCGAACTCCTCGGCGAGCTCGGTGATCCCGAGGCCCTGCACCTCGAATGCGACGCTCACGGTCAGCTCCGTTCCGGGTAGGCCGCGAGGCGGCGGGTGATGTCGGTGTCGAGCGCCTCGATCTCCTCGTCGGAGGCACCGACGAGCACGCCGTACAGCCGGCCCTCGAAGCCGTCCGCTTCGGTGTCGGCGGCGGTGCCCGCGGCGGCGTTCACCGTGGCGTAGTTGTTCACGAACAGGCCGCGCGGGCGCGGGCCCCGCTCGGTCAGCAGCAGCCCGTCCAGCACCTCGGCCAGTTCGGCGAAGGGCAGCGGGCGGGTCAGCCGCAGCGGGAAGTGCCGGGCGACGGCGACGTCGTCGGCCCCGGCCAGGCCGCCCTCGTGCACCACGTTCTGGTACGTGGACATGTTGTTACGGGCGTTGATCTCGATGACCGGGTACAGGCCCTCGTCCGGGTCGACCATCGCGTCGACGCCGACCACGCCGTAGTAGCCGTCGGCGGCGAGCCGCTCGCCGAGCCGCAGCGCCGTCGCCTCGATCTCGGCGACCTGCCCGTCGGTCAGCCGGGCCGGGATCCGGTGGCCCTTGTGGACGCCGCCCTCGGTCAGCAGCTCCTTGACGAAGTCGAAGTGCGTGGAGCCGTCCCGGCCCACCGTGAACTGGTAGTTGAGGTCGCAGCGCTTGGCGACCCACTCCTCGATCACCAGCGCGGTGCGCGGGGCCCCGCCCGCGGCCTTGGCGGCGCGCTCGGCCTGCTGGACCGCCATCCGGTGCAGCCGGCCCAGCCGGGCCTCGGAGTCCAGCACGACGATGCCCTTGCCGGACACGCCGAACGCGTCCTTCAGCACCACCTTGCGGCCCGCCGCCAGCAGTTCACCGGCCGCGGCCACCGCCTCGGCCAGCTCCTCCAGCGTCTCGCAGGCCCAGCCGCGGGCCTGGCGGATGCCCAGCTCGTCGGAGAGCCGGCGGCTGTACACCTTGCTGTTGACCCGCTTGCAGACCGCGGCGGTCGGCGCGCCCAGCTGCAGCCCGGTGCGCTCGGCCAGCTCCTCCTCGACGGTGGAGATGCCGTGCGCGGTCAGCCGGGCGCCCTCGGCGGCGACGGCGGACAGCACGCGCAGCAGCTCGGGGTCGGCGAGGGCGTCCTCGCTGACGGTGCGCTGCGGGTCCTGGCCGGCCACCACGTGCACGGTGGGCAGCTCCAGGCCGAGGCCCTCCAGGTAGCCGCGGTAGCCCTCGTCCAGGGCGGTCTTCAGCACGACGTGGTCGTCCTTGCCGCCGAGCAGCAGCGCGAACTCGTCCATGCGGTTCACCACCGCACTGCCCGCGTGCGAGGCGACCCGGGGCAGCGCGGGCTCGCCGAGCGCCCAGTGGTTCTCCACCTCGAAGTTGCCCAGGAACACCAGCGGGGTGTCCGCGGACCCGGTCACGGCGCGCTTGAGGCGCGCGCTGAAGCCGGAGGACGGTAGATGCATGTCGACCTCGTCATTTCTCGTGTGCGCTCGGGCGCGGTGCGGCGGGTGCGCAGGTGCTGCGGTGGTGCGGGTGCGCCGGTACTGCGGGGGACGGCCGGTCCCGTGGACGGCCGTCAGTGCTCCAGGACCATCGCGGCGAAGGTCGCCCCGAGCCCCACGCTGGTCATCAGGTAGCGGTCGCCGGGGCGCAGCCGCCCCAGCTCGGTGGCCTTCTGCAGGTTGATGAAGGGGTCGGCGCAGAAGCAGTGCCCGGTCTCGCCGACCAGGTCGAGGAAGACCTTGTCGAGCGGCAGCCCGAGCGTCTTGCAGACGCCGATCCACGACAGCCGGTTGACGTTGTGCGGCAGCACGAGCGCCAGCTCGTCGAGGCCGCAGCCGGCCTCCTCCAGGGCGGCGCCGATCACCTCGCACAGGCCGGGCCCGTACAGGTCCTGGAACTCCTTGGCGGCGGCGTCGCCCATGATGAACTCGTCGCCGAACTGGGTGTGGGTGCGCGTTGCGTACCCGAGCATCCGGTCGGAGCCGGTGCGGTCCGCGCTCACCAGGAAGGCGACGGTGCCCTCGCCCATGACGGTGACGTCCGGGATGGACTGCGTCTGGGTGGTGCACGCCTTCTCCCCGGCCAGGACCAGGGCGAGCGCGTTCGGGTCCGGGTCGGCGGCCAGTAGGGTGCCCGCCAGGTCCAGCGCGAGCAGCCCGGAGGCGCAGGCGTGGTGCGAGACGACGAAGCCGGCGGCGTGCTCCAGGCCGAGCTCGACCTGGAGCGGTCGGAGCGAGGTCATCGGGTACGGCAGCGGCGACGGCATCGTGCGGGCCTGGAGGACGTATTTGACGCGCTGTTCCTGCCCGCGCAGTTCCACCAGCTTGGTCGCGGCGCGCAGCAGCAGCTCGGTCTCGGTGGCCGCGGGGTCGCGGCACACCTCGGAGAGCCCGTAGAAGCGCTGGTAGCGCCGGAGCTGCACATCCGTCAGCTGGAGTTCCTGTTGGAAGCGCGCGATCGGGATGGTGTCGGGAAGACAGCTGGAGACTGCCGTGATCGACGTCATGCCAACTACAGTCGCCTGGAGCGCTGACGCTTAGCTGACGCTGCGCTGACCGCCGCCGCGCGGTGGCGGGGTGCGCTCCCCGCAGACGCCGGGGAGGTCCGGCCCGGAGGCGTGGTCGACCGTCCCGTACCGCCGGACGGAAACGACCGGAGGGGTGGGCCTTTCGGCACACCCCTCCGGAATCCGATCAGGTCCTACTCGTCGTCGGCCCCGCCGAGGTCACCGAGGTCGCCGAGGTCGGTGCCGTCCGGGGTGCCGCTGATCGCGTACCCCTGGCGGCGCGCCTCGTAGCAGGCCACCGTCGCGGCCGCCGACACGTTCAGCGAGCCGACCCGGCCCAGCTGCGGCACGAACACCACCTGGTCGCAGAGCGCCAGCGCGTCGGGGGTGATCCCGCGGTCCTCGTGCCCCAGCACGAAGGCCACCGCCGGGGTCAGCTCGGCGGCGAACATCGGCACCGCCTCGTCCGCCAGCTCCAGGCCGACCACCTTGAAGCCGTCCGCCTTCGCCGCCGCGACCGCCTCCGCGATCGTCGGGAAGTGCTCCACCTTCAGGTACTTGTCGGTGCCCATCGCGGCCTTCTGCGCGCCCGAGGAGCGCACCGACGGGGTCTCCCCGGCCAGGTACAGCTTCTCGGCGCCCATCGCGGCCCCGGTCCGGACCACCGAGCCGACGTTGAACGGCGACTGCAGGTTCTCCAGGATCATCGCGAGCCGGAACTCGTTGCTGCGCCGCCACGAGCGGTGCAGTCGCTTCAGTTCGGTCCCGCGCAACTGCTTCACGACGACGTTCCCCGTCCACTCTCCGTACCCTCGCCCGGCTCCGGGCGGGGTCGTGCTTCCAGAATCCGGAACCCGTTGACCGACGCGACCCGGGTGGTCGGGTAGCCCTGCTCGTTCAGCCACTTCTGCAGCGAGTCCGAGCCCAGGTGCTTCTGCACCACCAGGAACGCCGAGCCGTCCGGGGTCAGCCGGCCGAGCCAGTGCGTGAGCAGCCGGCGCAGCTCGGCCTTGCCGATCCGGATCGGCGGGTTGGAGTAGATGGTGGCGAACCGCACGTCCTGCGGGACGTCCTCGGGCAGCGCGGCCTGGACGTTGCCCAGTCGCAGTGCCTCGGCGTTCAGCCGCACCAGTTCCAGCGCGCGCTCGTTCACGTCCACCGCCCAGACCGGCAGCCGCCTGCGCCGGCTCGCCCAGGTCAGCGCGATCGGGCCGTAGCCGCAGCCGACGTCCAGGATCGGGCCGCGCACCCGCGGCTGCGGGGCGTGCTCCAGCAGGATCCGGGTGCCCGGGTCGAGCCGGCCGCGCGAGAACACTCCGGTGTCGGTGGTCAGTTCGAGGGTGAGGTCCGGCAGGGAGACCGTGATCGGCCGGCGCTCGCTGGCGACCTCGGGTGCACCGGTGAAGTAGTGCGAGCCGGACATGATTTCCCCGTCGTTCGTAAGGGCCTCGGGGCCACCGGGTGGGTGTGGGTAAGCCCTTGGTACGGCACCGATCGTACCCCCGGTGGCCTGCGGCGCGTTCCGTGCCGGCCGGCGGCCCGGGTGCCGCGGGGCCGCCCCGGCGCGATCGCGCCCGGCCGCCCGGCGACGGATACTGCCAGTACCGCCCCCGCGCCCGTGGGAGCCTCCGGACAGCGCCTCCGAACAGTGAGGACGGACGCCATGCCGCAGAATCACGAGGACTACCTGATCGACGAGGCCGTCGAGACCGTCGAATCCGACGACGAGGCACCCGAGGGCGACGAGTACGACGAGGTGGCCGAACGCCGGGCCGTCGGAGCCGACCCGGCCACCGATGTCGCCGACGCCGCCGAGCAGAGCCGCGTCGTCCAGCTCGACGAGGACGAGTACCGCGAGTAGCCGCCGCCGGGCCCGGTCCGGGGCGCTACAGCGCCCGGCGACGCTGCAGCCAGGTCATCGCCGCCCAGCCCGGCAGCACCGGCAGGATCAGCGTCAGCAGGCGGTACATCGCCACCGCCGCCAGCGCGCCGCCCTTCTCCATCGACGCGGTCTGCTGCAGCAGCGCGATCAGCGCCCCGTCCACCGCGCCGGCCCCGCCCGGGGTCGGCGCCACGTTGCCCGCCGCGTTGCCCACCAGGAACACCACCGCCACCGAGGCGAAGGACGGCTCCCGGCCGATCGCCCGGGTGCAGCAGTACAGGCAGCCGATCAGGCAGATCGACACCAGCAGCTGCCCGGTCAGCCCCACCGCCAGGCGGGCCGGGCTGCGCAGCAGGTCCAGCAGCCGCGGCAGCACCTCGGTGGTCAGCGGCCGCAGCCGCGCCGCCAGCCAGCGCCGGGCCGGCGGCACCGCCGAGACCACCGCCAGCAGCGCCGCCGCCCCCGCCAGCCCGCCCACCACGGCGGGCAGCGCGTCCAGCTCCGAACCGCCCGGTTGCAGGTCCAGCAGGTAGACGAAGGCGCCCAGCTGGAGCAGGTGCAGCACCAGGCCGATCAACTGCCCCACCCCGACGCTGGACAGCGCCTGCGCGGTCGGGATCCCGGCCCGCTGCAACAGCCGGGTGTTCAACGCGATCCCGCCGACGCCCCCGGGCGACACCAGCTTCACGAACGCCCCGGCCAGCTGCGCCAGCACCGCGTTGCGGAAGTCCAGCCGCTCCGGTACGAACCCGACGAACCCCATCGCCGCCGTCACGTGGCTCAGCGCCGCCGCCAGCAGTGCCAGCGCCAGCCACGCCGGATCGGCGTCGGCCACCGCCGAGATCGGGTTGTCCTCGGCCGCGAACAGCTGCGGGATCAGCAGCCACCCGGCCACCACCCCGCCCACCACCGCCAGCAGGGTCCGCGGCCGCAGCCGCTCCAACCGCACCGGCCGCACCTCCGCCTGCGGCCTGGTCCGCAGCACCTCCGCCCGGATCTCCTCCAGCAGCCCGCCCCCGCCGCCGGTGGCCTCGTCGGGCCCGGGGCCTGCCGGGTCGCCCGTGCGCGCGGCGGCGGTCGGGTGGGCGGCGGTCGGGCGGGCGGTGCGCTTGAGGGCGTGGCGGGTGGTGCGGGCGAGGGCGATGGGCTGGAGGAGGGGGAGGGCGGCCTCGACGGTGTCGGCGCCGAGGACGGTGACGGCGGTGTGGACGGAGCGGGCGGCGCCGGCCCGCAGGGCGAGGGTGGTGAGCAGCTGGGCGATGTCGCAGCGCAGCACGAGTTCGCTGGCCGCGATGTCGCCGTCGGCGAAGTCGACCAGGTGCACCGCGCCGGTCGCGTCCACCAGCAGGGAGGACGGGACGAGCGCCCGGTGGGCGATCTCCCGGCGCTGGAGGCGGGCGAGCTGCCGCCAGGCGTCGGCCAGCAGGTCGTCGGTGACCTCCTCGTCGGGGAGCCGGTCGAGGGCGCGTCCGGGGAGGTGTTCGTAGGCGATGAGGGCGGTGTCCTGGCCGAGGCCGGCGGTGGCGGCGATGCGGCGGGTGCGGACGCCGGCGGCGAGGGCCGCGTAGGTGACGAGCGCCTCGTGTTCGAGGCCGGCGCGGGGGGAGCGCAGGGCCCGGGGGTGGGGGGCGGTGCGCAGCCGCAGGCGACGCCAGGCGCGCTGGACGGCGGCGGCGGTGACGGCTTGCCGGTCGAGGAGCTGGACGTCGAGGTCGGGCCGGTCGTCGGCTTGCCGGACCAGGTAGCGGTCGGGCCCGGCGGGGTGGGCCTCGGCCGGGCGCAGGCCGCTCTCGCGCAAGGCCCGGAGGATCTCGCCGGGCCTGGGCAGCGGGTCGGGGGTGCCGACGGCGTAGAGGGTGCCGTGGGCGCCGGTCCAGCCGATGAGCAGGCCGAGCAGCAGGGCGGTGGGGGTGGCGTACCCGCCGGCGAGTCCGGCGAGGCCGGAGAGGGCGAGGACGGCCCAGGGGGCCCGGTGTTCGCGGTTGCCGGAGGCGGTCATGAAGGCGAGGACGGGCGCGAGGTAGCCGTAGACGGGCTCGGTGTGGCCGAGGGCGCCGCCCGGCAGGGCCTGGGTGAGGGCGGCGAGCAGGGAGGCGGGGGCGACGCCGTCGGCCCACAGGTCGAGGAGCAGGGTGGCGCCGTAGGCGAGGACGGCGGCGAGCAGGCCGTCGGAGACCTGCTGGAGGGCGCGTCGCCGGTCGGGGCCGAGGAGGCGGCGGGCGGCGAGGACGACGGGCACCAGCAGCACGGCGGCGGTGGTGAGGCCGCCGGCGAGGCCGGCGAGCGGCCGGGGCACCAGTTCGGCGGCTTCGGCGACGTCGGCGGCGATGCCGCCGGTGGTGGCCCGGGCGTAGTCGGCGAGCAGCAGGGTGAGGGCGATGGCGATGAGCCCGGTGAGCAGCCGGATCAGGGCGACGGGCTGCCGGATCCGGCCGGGTTCGGACACCGCCCGGGCCGGGCCCCGGCCGGCTCCGGCGCTCGCCGGTATGCCGGTGTCCGCCGGTGCGGGCGTGCCGGCGGTGTCGCCACCGCCGGTGTCGCCGTTCGTTCTCCCCGTCACGATCGCCACGGGTGGCATGCTCCCATGCCTCCCCTGATGGTGGAGCCGGAGCCCGGAAGCCGGCCCGGATCGGGGGAGTTCGGGGACCGGCCCTACGCCTGCCGGGTCGGCACGACGACCGTGTGGCTCAGGTTGACGTGCCGGGGGCGGCTGACGGTGTAGGCGATCAGGTCGGCGAGGTCGTCCGCGGTGAGTGCGGGGATGGCCGCGAACATGCCGCCGAGCTGTTCGCGCAGGGCGGGGTTGTCGATGTGGCCGCCGAGTTCGGTGTCGGTCAGGCCGGGCTCGATGGAGCTGACCCGGACGTCGCGGGGGCTGAGTTCGGAGCGCAGGGCGGCGGACAGCTGGGTGAGCGCGGCCTTGGTGGCGCTGTACACGGCGTAGTTGGGGAAGACGACGCGTGAGGCGATGGAGGAGACGTTGACCAGGTCGGCGGCCCGGCCGTCGGCGGCGGCTGCGGTGAGGTCGTCGGCGAAGGCGCGGATGATCCGCAGGGCGCCGGTGAGGTTGGTGTCGACCATGCGGGTCCACTCGTCGGTCCGGCCGTCGGCGAGGGGGTTGGGCAGCATCACGCCGGCGCTGTTGACCACCAGGTCGACCCGGCCGTAGGCGTCGTGGACGGCCTTGGCGGCGGCGTCGACGGAGGCCTGGTCGGTGATGTCGGCGGTGACGGCGAGGGCCTGGCCGCCGGCGGCGGTGAGCTCGGCCGCGAGGGTGTCGAGCCGGTCGGTGCGGCGGGCGAGCAGGGCGACCCGGGCGCCGTGGGCGGCGAGCAGGCGGGCGGTGGCCGCGCCCATGCCGCTGGCGGCTCCGGTGACGACGGCGGTGCGGGCGGCGAGGGCGGGGTAGCTCATCGGTGGCTCCTGGGCCTGGGAGGGTGGTGGGGCTGACGACGACAACTGTGCGCGGGCGGCGGAGGTTCGCCCAGGGCCGTGTGCGTCCCGGGTGCGGCCTTCCTGGGATGCGCTTTCCCGGGATCCGCGGTCCTGGGTGCGGCAGGACCACCCTGGCGCCGGGAAGGCCGACCGGGCGCGCGGCGTGTCTTGAGGCCGGGGCCGGCCGGGCCGTCACTACCCTGCGGGCATGAGTGCCTGCGAAGACCTCGCCGCGGCCCCCCAGGACATCGAGCCCCTGCCCCCGGCCGACGGCTGCGCCGACTGCCTGGCCCAGGGGCGCCGGGACTGGGTGCACCTGCGGATCTGCCTGGACTGCGGCCACATCGGCTGCTGCGACTTCTCGCCGCAGCGGCACGCCACCGCGCACTTCCACAACACCTCGCATCCGGTGATCCGCTCGTACGAGCGGGGCGAGGACTGGCGCTGGTGCTTCGTCCACGAGGTCATGGGCTGAGGCCCGGGCCGGCCCGGCTCGGGGAAAGCCGGGGCCCGTTCCCGGTGGCATCTCCCGGTGGCATCCGGGCGCAACCCCGATAAAATCCGGACATAACGACCGTGCGGCCCCCGGCCCCTCCGGTCGACATCCGTCCGGCCGGTGACCGCCGAAGGGAGGCCGACGATGACCAAGCGAACACCGGGCAGCACCGCCCAGCTCCGCCGGGGCACCCAGGAACTGCTGGAGCGCCGCGGCATGGCGACCGCGCCCACCCGGCTGGTGCCGATGCTGCGCGCCGACGCCATGTCCTCCGCCACCGCCGGGTACGCCGTGCCCGACGCCTTCCGGCACGGTGGCCGCGACCGGGCGGCCTCGGCGGGGCACGCCGCCCCGTCGATGCACGCCGAGCTGAAGGGCCACCGGCACCGCGGCGCGGAGAAGCACTCCGCCCACTGAGCGGATCCGGGTCCGGGGGCGGGCGCCGCGTTCCGGCGCCCGCCCCCGACGCGTGCTCGGAGGGTGTCCGGGGTGGTTCGCGGCCGGTGCTGGGGGGCGCCGGGCGGTTGTCAGTGGGCTGGAGTACCTTCGTGCCGTTCACCAGCACGGGGCGGGACGACGGGGGCGCACCATGACCGACCTGATCACGGAGGAGCCGGTCGAGCTCCAGTTGGAGCGGTACCGGACGGAGCTGACGGGCTACTGCTACCGGATGCTCGGCTCGGTCTTCGAGGCCGAGGACGCGGTGCAGGAGACGATGGTCCGCGCCTGGCGGGGCCACCGCGGCTTCGAGGGCCGCGCCGCGCTGCGCTCCTGGCTGTACCGGATCGCCACCAACGTGTGCCTGGACGCGCTGAACGGCCGCAACAACCGGGCCCGCCCGATGGACCTGGCCGGCCCGGTGACGGTGGCCACCGCGAGCGACACCCAGCTGCCCGAGGTGACGTGGATCGGCCCCGCGCCGGACGGCCGGGTGCTGCCCGAGACGGGCGACCCGGCCGAGGTGGCGGCCCAGCGCGAGTCGGTGAAGCTGGCCTTCGTCGCCGTGCTGCAGCGCCTCGCGCCCCGGCAGCGGGCCGTGCTGATCCTGCGCGAGGTGCTCGGCTGGAAGGCCGCCGAGGTGGCCGAACTGCTCGGCGTCACGGTGGCCTCGGTGAACAGCGCGCTGCAGCGGGCGCGCGCGGTGCTCGCCGGGGACGGCGCCGCCGCCCGCCCGGCCCCCGCCCTGGACGACGACCACCGCGCGCTGCTCGACCGCTACGTCCGCGCCTTCGAGGCGTACGACATGGACGGCCTCGCCGCGCTGCTGCACGAGGACGTCACGCTCAACATGCCGCCGTACGCGATGTGGTTGCGGGGGCAGGGCGAGATCCGGGCCTGGATGCTCGGCCCGGGCCACGGCTGCCGCGGCTCCCGGCTGGTCCCGGTGACGGCCAACGGCGCTCCGGCCTTCGCCCAGTACCGGCCGAGCCCGGCGGGCGGGCACGAGCCGTGGGCGCTGATCGTGTTGGAGGTGTCAGCGGGCCGGATCACCGGGTTCACCAACTTCCTGGACACCGACGTGCTCTTCCCGCTGTTCGGCCTCCCGCCCCGGCTGGCCGCCGAGTAGGCCCTGTTCGGGCCGCCGGAGGTCGAGGGGGTCCACGCCCCCCGGCAGCAGGGCCGCGAGCCCGCTGAACGCGAGCAGTTCCCGCAGCGGGCCGCTCGCGTTCAGCAGCACCACGCCCACCCCGTGCCGAGCGGCGGCGAGCCGCAGCCGGGCGAGGGCGTCGACGACGGCCAGGTCGGGCGCGGTCAGCGCGCCCAGGTCGCAGGTCAGGTCGCAGGTCAGGGCGGGGGCGGTCGGGGGCTTCGGCGTGGTGTCCATGCTGCTTGGACCGGCCCGGCGGCCCGGGCTCATCGGCTCCGGCGGAACTTCTCGCAGCCTCCCGGAGCTCCACCCTGGCCGAGGAGAGCGTGGGCCTGCGCTCCGCCCAGCGTTGAACCGACGGCCCAGCGCTGAACCGACGGCCCCGGGCGGGTCGGTGGCAGAGTGGGCGGTGCAGAACCACCGTGCCCCAGGAGGATCGCAGTGACGGCTGAGCCCTTGAAGTCCCGTGAGGAATGGTTGGCGTCCCTGCCCAGGATCTACGCGGCGGCGGGCTGCCTGCTGCGGGACGAGTCCGGCCGGATCCTGATCGTGAAGGCCGGGTACCGCGAGTACTGGCAGTTCCCGGGCGGCACGATCGACCTCGGCGAGGGCCCGGTGGAGTGCGCCTCGCGGGAGTTGTTGGAGGAGACCGGCATCGTCAGGGCGACCGGGGACCTACTGGCCATCTCCTGGACCCACCCCTCGTCCGAACTCGACCACCCCGCACAGCACTTGATGTTCGACTTCGGCACCGTCCCGGACGGCACCCCCGTGACCGTCCCGGCCGGTGAACTGGACCGGCACCAATGGGCCACCGTCGAGGAGGCGCTGGAACTCCTCGGCCCGGCCCGCTCGGTCCGGTTGCGGGCGGCGCTGGAGGCGGCCGCCGACGGCCGGGTGCGGATCGTCAGCACGCCCATCTCCGGCTTCTGAGTCCCACCCCGGCCCAACCGACCGGCCCCGGGCGGGAGTTCCGCCCGGGGCCGGGCCCGTCTCACGCCTGCTCGGCGTTCCGGGCGGCGATGATGGCCTTGATGGCCTCGGAGGTGAAGGTCTCCGCCTCGGACTTCTCGACGCCGAGGCCGGCGAGCACGCCCGAGCCGTTCTCCAGCTCCAGCAGGGCGAGCAGGATGTGCTCGGTGCCGACGTAGTTGTGCCCGAGCTTCAGCGCCTCGCGGAAGGTCAGTTCCAGCACCTTCTTGCCCTGCGCGTCGTACGGGATCAGCGCGGGCACCTGCTCGGCGGCGGCCGGCAGGGCGGCGGCGGCCGCCTCCCGGACGGCCTCCGG
Organism: Kitasatospora sp. NPDC127121; assembly: GCF_042677305.1. Lineage (NCBI taxonomy): Bacteria > Bacillati > Actinomycetota > Actinomycetes > Kitasatosporales > Streptomycetaceae > Kitasatospora > Kitasatospora sp. NPDC127121. Next base: position 189,199 of record NZ_JBHXTQ010000004.1, read on the forward strand.
GGTGATGCCCTGGGCGGCGAGCGCCTTGAGCCCGATGCCCTCCGGTTCGGCGAGCAGGCCGAGCAGGAGGTGTTCGGCGGTGATCTCGGCGTTGCCGGCCGCCCTGGCCTCCTCCTGCGAGGCCATCACGACGCTCCGGGCCCGGTCGGTGAACCGGGCGAAGCCCTGGCTGGGGTCGAGGTCGGTGGGGGTGCCCGGGTCCTTGGGGACGAACCGCTTCTGGGCGGCCTGCTTGCTGACGCCCATGCTGCGGCCGATGTCGGTCCAGGACGCGCCGGAGCGGCGGGCCTGGTCGACGAAGTGGCCGATCAGGTGGTCGGCGAGGTCGTCGAGGTGGTCGGCGGCGATGACCGCGTCGGACAACTGGTCGAGCGCGTCGGGGTGGACCTTCTTGATCGCGGCGATCAGGTCGTCGAGGCGCAGCGGAGTGGTGTTGGGAACGACGGGATTCTCCATGCGTCAACCGTAGGTTGTCGATCCCGGGTCGTCAACCATCGGTTGACGCTACGCGTGAGTAGTCTTCGGCGACCCCTGCGGAACGAAGGCGTCCGATGGGCGGGCCGCGGATCCCGGCCCTGCCCGAGGCCGAGACGCCTCGCGAACTCAACTTCCAGGTGGCCGAGTTGCGGGAGCCGGTCTGGCCCGGAGGCCGCTACGCGGCGGGCAGCAGCCGGGCCCGGACGGCGGCGACCTCGGCAGGGGTGGCCCCGGCGGCGAGCAGGTAGCCCGCCGGGTCGAGGCCCTCCAGCGCGCCCGCCAGGGCGGCTTCGGCGGTGGTGCCGGCCTCGGCGAGCACCGCGTCGATCCGGTGGTACTGGTCCGGCAGGCCCAGCATCCCGTACAGCGGGCGGACGTTGGGGCCGCTGAGCTGGTAGTCCTCGACGATCGCGGCCCGCTCGACGCCGGCCAGGGCGAGCAGCAGCAGGGCCGCCAGGCCGGTGCGGTCGCGGCCGGCGCCGCAGTGCACGACCAGGCCGCCGGGGCGGGCGCCGGCGATGGCGGCGATCAGCGCGGCGGCGGCGTGCGGGCAGTGGTCCAGGTAGGGGCGGAGCGCGAGCGGGGTGCCGTCCAGTCGGCCGTAGGCCTCCCACCAGGCGGGGCCGGCGAGTTCGTCCAGCGGGACGCGGATCAGCTCGACGCCCTCGGGGAGCGGGAGGAGCGGCTTGTACTCCTCGGCGTTGCGCAGGTCGACCACGGTGCGGACACCGTGGTCGAGGAGGGCGTCCCAGCCCTCGGCGGTGAGGCGGTCCAGGTTGTCCGCCCGGACTATCGCCCCGCGGGCGGTCGGCCGGCCGGAGACGGTGGGCAGTCCGCCCAGGTCGCGGACGTTCAGGCAGCCGTCCCACACGAGGGTGCGGTCCTCGGTGGTGGTCAGCGCGTGCGTCCGGCTCATGGGGCCCCGTTTCCTCGACCGGGGGTCCCGTTACCCCCTCGTTATGAAGGACTCCCGGGAGATCCGGATGGTTCCGTGCTGTTCGGATCGCCGACACCCGGCGTTGGGGCCGGTTCGTGCGCCGTCCGGGGGCGGTGATGCTCCCCCGGGCGGCAGGTGGATGGCCGGTAGACGGCAGACGAGCTCGGGCGGTGTCAGGCGGCGGTCGGGGCTTCGGTCTCGGCGGCGACCAGCTTCTCCATCGGATCGGCCGCGATCCGACCGAGCATCGCGCCGGCCGCGATCGCGCCGATCATGAACACGGTGGACAGCCAGGCCATGGTCGCCACCGGCAGAGTGAAGGCGCCGACCACCCGGGCGACGCAGTCGGCCAGCAGCGCGGTGCCCCAGACACCCGCGAACACCCGCTCGTGGCGCCGGAAGGCCCGGGAGCCGGCCGCCCGGCCCTCGACCAGCCGCTGCCAGGCGGCGGCTCGGTCGCGCTTGCCCTTGGTGAGGAAGGGCATCAGCACCGGGGTCATCACCGACCGGCCGACCAGCGCCGAGATCAGGACGGCCAGCGCCACGGTGCCGCTCAGCCCGCCGTCCTTGGCGATCATCAGCCGGGCGTCGCCGGTGACGAAGGTGAGCGCCAGGCCCGCCAGGTTCACGGTCAGCATCAGCGCGGCCCACAGGTTGAGCCTGTGCTCGCGCAGCAGGCCGAGCACGGTCCGGGCGGCCGGGATGGCGCTGCTCCACGCCAGCGCGGCGAACACGCTCAGGTCGCAGACCGAGTGCAGCAGGTAGTAGCCGGCCAGCGGGGCGACCACGTCGATGGCGAGCGGGCGGAGCCCGGAGGCCGACGGGTTCGGGGTCGCGCCGGCCTCGGCGGTGGTCGCGGCGGTGATGGTGACGGTCCGGTTCACGGCGGGTTCCTTCCCTGCTGGTGGCCGCGGGCCGCTGCCCGCGTCGTGCCTCCAGTGTTTCCGTCCGACCCTCCGTCAGAGCAGTGCCGTCCGTTGCGGGATCCGCGTGACAGCTGTCATGGTGCGGGCCGTGACAGCCGCTCCGACCTGCGACTTCTCCCGGCTCGCGGGGTCGCGTTCGCCCGGATGGCCCATGATGTGGCGGGTGCAGAGTGCAGAGCGCCCCGGAGCGGGCACGGGCAGCCCCGTCGGCCGGTCCGGACCAGTCCCTTCCGTCGGCCCGCCAGCGGGTCGGGCCCCCGCTCCCGCCGATCTGACCGAGGCCGTCCGGGCCGCCCAGGCCGGGGACGAGGAGGCGTTCCGGCTGTTGTTCCGGACCGTCCAGCCGGGCCTGCTGCGCTACCTGCGGGTCCTGGTCGGCGGCCGCCCTGAGGACGCCCAGGACGCCGAGGACATCGCCTCCGAGACCTGGCTGCAGATCGCCCGCGACCTGGGCGGATTCTCCGGTGACGGGGACGGCTTCCGCGGCTGGGCCGCCACCGTCGCGCGCCACCGCGCGCTCGACCACCTGCGCGCCCGGCGCCGCCGCCCGGTCGCCGACCTGCCCTTCGAGTACCTGGCCGGGCTGGCCGCCGGGGACGACACCGCGGGCGCCGCGCTGGCCACCGTCGGCACCGCCGACGCGCTGGCGCTGATCTCCCGGCTGCCGCGCGACCAGGCCGAGGCCGTCCTGCTGCGGGTGGTCATGGAGCTGGACGCCGAGAGCGCCGCCCGGGTGCTCGGCAAGCGGGCCGGCAGCGTCCGGATGGCCGCCCACCGGGGGCTGCGGAAACTGGCCACGCTGCTGGAGCAGTCCTTCGCGGCCGGGGTCGGGATCCCCGCCGCGCGCGAGGCCGAACCGGCCGTGCGGCGGCCCGGCCGGCGCCGTACCGAGGGACCTGTCGAGGAACCCGCCGAGGAAACCGCGGGGAAGGCCGCCGGGAAGCCCACGGGGAAACCCGTGGGAAAGCCTGCGGGAAAAAGTTCTCCGCAAGGTGTGACAGAACGCCGGGCCGCGACGCTGAAGGACATGAGATGAGCACCAACCGATCCCGTCGGATCGACCGTGACGCTGCCGAGCATCTGCTCGGCGGTGCCGTGGGCGGCCCGCCGGCCGGGCAGGACGCCTCGCTCACCGGACCGGACGGCGGTCCCGGGCCGCTCGCCCGGATCCTCGCCGCGGCCGCCGCCCCGGCGACGGCCGACGAACTGGCCGGGGAGCAGGCCGCCCTGACCGCGTTCCGGGAGGCGCGTCTCACGCCCGACCCCGTAGTGACCACACCCGTCCGGAGACGATCGATGGCAACCGCCGCGCTGGCCAGGGCCTTCAGCACGAAGGCCACTGCCGCCGTGCTCGGCGCCACCGCGCTGTGCGGGGTCGCGGTCGCCGCCGGTACCGGCAACCTGCCGTCCCCGCTGGGCGGCGGGTCCGGCGCACCCGAGCACGCGCTCGCCGCCGCGGGCGGGCCCTCCGGCAGTGCGCCCGGCACCGCGTCCGCCGATGCGTCCGCGGATGCGTCGGCCGGTTCGTCCGCCACCTCGCCCGGCAGTGCCGCGCCCGGCACCTCGTCCGTCCGCCCGTCTGGCGGCTCCGCCTCGGGCGGCCCGCAGCTGGTCGGACCGTCCACCGCCGCGAAGCCCGGCACCCCCTCCACCGATACCGACGGCGACGGCGACGCCGAGGGGCACGGTGCCCGGCCGCTCGCGCCCGGACTGGTCGCCCTCTGCCACGGCTTCGCCGACTGGTCGGGCCGGGGCGAGCGGTCACCGGCCACCGAGCCGCGGTTCGGCCCGCTGGTCGCGGCGGCCGGCGGGGCGGAGAAGGTGGCGGACTACTGCGCGGAGGCGCTCGGCGAAGAGGACGACGACCACCCGGGCGCCACCGCACAGCCCCACGAACCCGGCCGGCCCACCCCCGGCCCTGGCGTGGGCAAGGGGAACACCGAGGACGGCCGGGGCAACGGGCAGGACAAGAGCAAGGGCAACGGCCAGGACAACGGTCAGGACAAGGGCCAAGAGAAGGTCCAGGACAAGGGCAACGGCGGCAACGGGGCCAAGCCCGGCCGGCCCGGCGTGACCGTCCCGGCGCCGCCGAGCGCGCCGCCCCTGCCCGACGTCCGCCCGAGCAGGACCGACCGGCCCGACCGGCCCGACGACAGCCAGTCGGGCCGGAGGTAACCCAGGAACTCCGGGTGGGCGGCGAGCGACTCCCCCCCGGCTCGCCGCCCACCCCGACCGCACCCCCCCCCGTACCCCACCCCCCCCACTACCGCGCGTC
>NZ_JBHXTQ010000005.1:0-68897 GCF_042677305.1 Kitasatospora sp. NPDC127121
GCTGAGGACGGCCACTCGCCTGATGGCTCGCGGACCGCCGGTCACGGGATCAGCTTGCCGGGGTTGAGGATGCCCGCCGGGTCGAGTTCGGCCTTGACGGCGCGCAGGATGCGCACGCCGAGCTCGCCGATCTCGTCGCTCATCCAGGGCCGGTGGTCGGCGCCGACGGCGTGGTGGTGGGTGATGGTGCCGCCGGCGGTGACGATGGCGTCGCCGGCGGCGCGCTTGGCGGCGGCCCACCGGGTGAGCGGGTCCTCGCCGAGGGCGGCGACGACGGTGAAGTAGAGCGAGGCGCCGGTCGGGTAGACGTGCGAGATGTGGCAGAGGACGAGGGCGCCGGGCAGGGCGGTGGTGAGGGCCTCGGTGACGGCGGTCCGCAGCTGCGGGAGCCGGCTCCAACTGGTCGCGGTCTCCAGGGTTTCGCAGAGGGCGCCGGCGCCGAGCAGGGAGTCCCGCAGGTAGGGGGCGTTGAAGCGGCCGTGTTCCCAGGCCCGGGCGGGGGCCTCGCCGACAGACGTGGCGCCGGCGGCGAGCAGGGTGTCGCGGGTGAGCCGGTGGCGGGTGGCGACCTGTTCGGCGGTGCCTTCGAAGACGGTGACGGCGAGGCAGCCGGTGATGGCGGGGGCGCCGCCGATCTGTTCGGTCGTGGCGAGGTTGACCATCGTCTCGGCCTCGTCGGAGAGCCGGATGACGGTGGGGCCGGTGCCGGCCTGTTCGACGGCGCGCAGGGCGGCGCTGCCGGTGGCGAAGTCGGGCAGGCTCCAGGCCTCGTAGGCCTTGACGGCGGGCAGCGGGTGAACGCGCAGGCGGACGGCGGTGATGACGCCGAGGGTGCCTTCGGAGCCGAGGAAGAGCTCGCGCAGGTCGGGGCCGGCGGCGGAGGCGGGGGCGCGGCCGAGGTCGAGCACACCGGCGGGGGTGACGACGCGCAGACCGCGGACCATCTCGTCGAAGCGCCCGTGGCCGGCCGAGTCCTGGCCGGAGGAGCGGGTGGCGGCGAAGCCGCCGAGGGTGGCGTAGCGGAAGCTCTGCGGGTAGTGGCCGAGTTCGTAGCCGCGCTCGGCGAGCAGGGCCTCGGCGGCGGGGCCGGTGAGGCCGGCGCCGAGGACGGCCTCGCCGGAGGTCTCGTCGAGGTCGTGGAGCCGGTCGAGGCGGCGCAGGTCGAGCGAGATGACGGCGGTGAGGCCGCCGCGTTCGGGGTCGAGGCCGCCGACGACGCTGGTGCCGCCGCCGAACGGGACGGCGGCGATGCGGCGTTCGGCGCAGAGCGCGAGGACGGCGGCGATCTCCTGCTCGTCGCCGGGCAGCACGACGGCGTCGGGCGCGTCCTGGGGGTCGCGGCTGCGGCGGCGCAGCAGGTCGGGGGTGGACTTGCCGCCGGCGCGGGGGAGCCGGTCGGCGTCGGCGGCGCTGACGTTGGTCTCGCCGACGGCGGCGGCGAGGGCCTTGAGGTCGTCGGCGGTGATCCGCGAGGGGTGCAGGACGATCTCGTCGGCGGCCGGTCCGGGGGTGGCGTCGCCGGTGACGCCGAGGGCGGCGGCGAGCAGTCCCTTGATGTCCGCGGACAGCTCCTTGGCGAGGGCCGGGTCGCCCCAGGCGTCCCACTTCATCGGGGGGAGCGGCAGCGCGGCGCCGGCCGGTCCCGCTTGCGTCTCAGATGCCATGCGTTACAGTTTCACACATCATGTCAAGTAGTAACGCCGAGCCCCCTGGCAGTCCTGCGCGCAGCACCGACGACGCGATCCTGGACGCCGCCGCCGACCTGATCGTCCATCTCGGCGTGCGCCGAACGCAGTTGGCGGAGATCGCCCGCCGCGCCGGGGTCAGCCGGCCGACCGTCTACCGGCGCTGGCCGGACGTCCGGGCGGTGATCGGCGCCCTGCTCACCCGGGAGATCCGGGCCACCCGGGAGGGCGTCGCCCTGACCCTCGGGGGCGACGGCGCCCCGATCGGCCGGGAGGCCTTCGTGGACGGGGTCGTCGAGGTGGCCGTCCGGCTGCGGGACCACCCGGTGCTCGGCGCGCTGCTGCGCTCCGCCGACTCCGACCTGCTGCTGGAATACGTCGTCGAGCGGCTCGGCACCAGCCAGCGCGGCCTGCTGGAGGCGCTGCGGGCCGGCATCGAGCAGGGGCAGGCGCACGGTTCGATCCGGTCAGGGGAGCCGGTCGAACTGGCCGCCATGGTCCTGCTGATCGCCCAGTCCACCGTCCAGTCGCACCGCATGGTCGCCTCCCTGCTGCCGGAGGCCGCCTGGCGGCGCGAACTGACCAGAGCACTGAACGGATACCTCGCGCCATGACCTCGACGCCCGCCGGATCCTCCGCCGCTCGCTCCGCCGCTCCTTACGCCGGCTCCAGCCGACTCGACGCCGGCCGGCGCCGGGCGGAACTCGAAGCGCTGGGGGACCGCCCGCAGGTCGACCTGCTGGTGATCGGCGGCGGCGTCACCGGCGCCGGGGTGGCCCTGGACGCCGCCTCGCGCGGGCTGCGCACGGTGCTGGTCGAGTCCCGCGACCTGGCGTTCGGCACCAGCCGCTGGAGCTCCAAGCTGGTGCACGGCGGCCTGCGCTACCTCGCCTCCGGGCGGATCGGGGTGGCCCGGGAGAGCGCGATCGAGCGCGGCGTGCTGATGACCCGCACCGCCCCGCACCTGATCCGCGCGCTGCCCCAACTGGTGCCACTGCTCCCGGGGTTGCTGCGCCCCGGGCAGGCCTCGCTGATCCGGGTGGGCTTCCACGCCGGGGACGCGCTGCGGCTCAGTGCCGGGACGCCGGGCGCGCTGCTGCCCCGGGTGCGCCGGATCGGCGCCGCGCGGACGCGGCAGCTGGTGCCGGGCGTGCGGACCGCCGGACTGTCCGGCGCGCTGGTCGCGCACGACGGCCAACTCGTGGACGACGCACGGCTGGTGGTGGCGCTGGCGCGGACCGCGGCGCAGTACGGCGCCACCGTGCTGACCAGGGTGCGGGCGGAGTCCGTGACGGGCGGCTGCGCCCGGCTCACCGACACCGTCACCGGGCAGTCGCTGACCGTCGAGGCCGGCGCGGTGGTCAACGCCACCGGCGTCTGGGCGGGCGAGGTGGACCCGTCGATCAGGCTGCGCCCCAGCCGGGGCACCCACCTCCTGGTGGACGCCGCCGCGCTCGGCCACCCGACCGCGGCGCTCACCGTGCCGGTGCCCGGTTCGACCAGCCGCTTCGTCTTCGCGCTGCCCCAGCAGCTCGGCCGGGTGGCGATCGGGCTGACCGACGAGGACGCGCCCGGTCCGATCCCGGACGAGCCGCAGCCCGCCGAGGGGGAGCTCGCCTTCCTGCTCGACACCGTCAACGCCGCCCTGAGCACCGCGCTGACCAGGGCGGACGTGCGCGGCGCGTACGCGGGGCTGCGGCCGTTGATCGACACCGGGGGCGGCAGCACCGCCGACATCTCCCGGGAGCACGCGGTGCTGGAGTCGCCGTCCGGGCTGGTCACGGTGGTCGGCGGCAAGCTCACCACCTACCGGCGGATGGCCGAGGACGCGGTGGACGCCGCCGTCCGGCTGCGCGGCCTGCCGGCCCGGGCCTGCTGGACGGCCCGCCTGCCGCTGGTCGGGGCCCCGACCCACCGGGACAGCCGTCCGCTCCCGGCGGGCGCCGTGCCCGGCTCGCTGCTCGCCCGCTACGGCGGATCGTCCCAGGAGGTGGTGGCCGCCGGGGAGTTGACGCCGATCGCGGAAGGCCTGGACGTGACGCGCGCCGAGGTCGCCTACGCCGTCACGCACGAGGGCGCGCTGGACGTCGCCGACGTGCTCGACCGCCGGACCAGGATCGGTCTGGTCGCCGAGGACGCCGAGCGGGCCCGCAAGGCGATCGAGGAGATCGTGACGGAGGTCCGGGACGGCAGCCGGGAAGGCTAGGGAAGGCTGGGGAGGGCTGGGGAGGGCTAGGGGAACGGCACCAGGTCGGGTTCGACCCAGGTCGTGCGGGCCTGGTCGCTCGTGAGGGTCTCGGGGCGGTAGTGGCGGGCGAGCAGGTCCTTGTCGAGCAGCTCGGGGTGACGGGCGGCGAAGTCCTCGAAGTCGGTTGCGGCGTCTGCGTGGTGGGCCACCAGCTCCATCCAGGCCCGGGTCATGGTGACGTGGAACTTCTGCGGCGCCCCGGCCTTGGCGGCGGTGCGGCGGATGCCGTCGCCGACCAGGTCGAGGGCGGTGGCGCTGCCGTGGCGGCGGACGGCGAGCCAGCTGAGCCGGACGTGCTGACGGTGGCCGAAGCGGTCTGCGCCGGCCATCGCCTCGCGCAGCAACTCGCCGAAGGGGTCGGGGGTTTCGGGAGTTTCGGGGGAGCTCATGAGGAGGCCTTCGTCAGGGCCCGGAGGGTGGCGTGGAAGCCGTCCACCTGGGCGGGGGAGAGGTTGCCGAGTGCGCGGCGTTCGAGGTCGGCGACGGTCTGCCGGATGGTGTCGGCGGTGATTCGGCCGGTGGGGGTGAGCTCGATCAGTACCGAGCGGCGGTCCCCGGCGCGGGTGCCGCGGGTGATGTGGCCGCGGCGTTCCAGGCGGTCCAGGACGCCGGTCAGCGTGGTCGGCCGGGTGCCGACGGCGGTGCCGAGCTCGGAGACCGTCCGGCCGCGCCCGTCGGCGAGGTTGGCGAGGGCGTTGATCTCGGAGGCGGTCAGGTCGAGGTCGACCAGCTCGGTGGCGAGCAGGTGGAGCGTGGCGTGGGTCGCGCGCTGGAGCGCGAGCAGTGCGGACTGCTCGCCGGACGCTTCGGTTTCGAACTTCACGTTTTCGGATAGTACGGTTTCGTACTATCGGCGGGCAAGTCGCCCGGGAGGCGGCGCTCAGCGCGCCGCGCGCTCCGGCATCGGGTGCTCGGCTCCCGCGACCTCCAGGACGCAGGAGTACGGGTGCTCGGCCGCGCCCGTGCGGTCCAGCCGTACCGAGAGCGGCAGCGGCGGCTCCTCGGCGAGTTGGGCGGCGAGCGTCAGCGGGTAGACGCCGTGCCCGTGGACGCGGTGGAAGGCGCATTCCTTGCCGTCCACCAGCAGCTCGGTCTCGGTGATCCAGCCGGAGCGGACGTTGACGGTGACCGAGTGCCCGGCCTGGTCGAAGTGGAAGCTGTACCGCTGGCGCATGGGGAACCTCCCGCGCGGGGGCCGCCGGTCGGGGCGGACCAGGGGATCCACCGCCAGTCTAGGGTGGCCACCGGGCCTCGGCCCGGCGGGTGCGGCGGCCGGGGTGGCGGGTGGTTCCCGGTGGAGCCCCTGAGAAATTCCCGGGGTGGGGCCCGACCGCAGGTGGATTCCCGTGATCTCTACAGTGTTGTAGATTCGTCCGCAGGGAGAGATCGAGGAGGGCATTGTGGGAGTTTCGCTGGCCAAGGGCGGCAACGTCTCGTTGAGCAAGGAGGCGCCCGGTCTGAGCGCCGTGATCGTGGGTCTCGGCTGGGACGTGCGCACCACCACTGGCGCCGACTACGACCTGGACGCCAGCGCGCTGCTCTGCAACGCGCTCGGCAAGGTGGTCTCGGACCAGCACTTCGTCTTCTTCAACAACCTGCGCAGCCCCGATGGTTCGGTCGAGCACAGCGGCGACAACCTGACCGGTGGCGGCGACGGCGACGACGAGCAGATCAAGGTCGACCTGGCGCGGGTGCCGGCCGACGTGGCGAAGGTGGTCTTCCCGGTGTCGATCTACGACGCCGACGCCCGGCTGCAGAGCTTCGGGCAGGTCCGCAACGCGTTCATCCGGGTGCTGAACCAGGCCAACGGCCAGGAGATCGCCCGTTACGACCTCAGCGAGGACGCGTCCACCGAGACCGCGATGGTCTTCGGTGAGCTGTACCGCAACGGCGCGGAGTGGAAGTTCCGCGCCATAGGGCAGGGTTACGCCTCCGGTCTGCGCGGCATCGCGACCGACTACGGCGTCAACGTCTGATCGCAGCAGGTGGATCGCAGCAGGTGATCTGACGGGGTTTCGGCGGCCACGGGCCTGTGCGGCCCACGCTCACTCGGGACGCCCGAGGGCGTGGCCGCCGAAACCCCCGCTGCCGGTGAGCTGGCCGTGCCACCAGGCGACCATCCCCGGCTCGTCCATGGTCGACCAGTCCGGTGCGGCGGCGACCTGCTCCCGGCCGAGCCGTCGGCCCAGTTCCACCAGCTCCCGCCCGACCACGCCCCGCTCCTGGTCGTACGCGGCCAGCACGGACGGCCAGGAGTCGCCGTGCGCGGCGGCGGCCCGCCCGGCCTGCTCGAAGGCGTGCGCGTCCTGCAAGGCCTTCACCGCGCCGCTGGTGTTGTGCGGGCGGACGACGGTGGCCGCGTCCCCGCCGAGGAGCAGCCGGCCGGCCGTGCGGCGCGGGGTCTCCAGGTCGTAGACGGGCTGGAGGAAGGTCCGCTCGCGCGGGGTGAGGGTGACCAGGGCGGCCCAGTACGGCGGCAGGTGCCGTTCGGCGAGCTGGCGCAGGTCGTCCAGCTGCCCGTCGGTGAGGGTGCCCGCCGGGATGCTGGTCGGGCCGTCGAGGCGCAGCCAGGCGGGAGTGGGCGCGTAGAAGACCCAGTTCACCTGGGTGCTGCCGGGGGTGAGCCCGGGGATGCGGTAGATCACGACCTGGCCGCCGGGGTAGCAGACGGTGGCGCACTCGTCCTCCGGCCAGGCCGCGGACCCGCCGGGCAGCTCCGCCAGCAGTGCGGCGTCGTAGCTGCCGCGCCAGCACACGTACCCGGCGTATTCGGGCCGGGCCTGCGGGCAGACCGCCGCGCGGACCACCGAGCGGTAGCCGTCGGCGCCGATCACCAGGTCGTACGGTTCGCGGGTGCCGTCGGGGCCGGCCGTCCAGGCGCCGTCCTGGTCGGTGCCGGCCGCGGTGACGGTGTGGCCTTGCCGGAACTCGATCCGGTCGGGGGTGCGTTCGCGCAGGGCCTGCCAGAGGACGGCCCAGTGGTGGGAGTGGAACGGCATCGGCTGGTTCCAGAGCACCCGCCCGCGCCCGTCCGGTCCGTCGCCGCCGCGGTCCTCGGCCGTCTCCCGGGTGACCCAGCGGCGGACGGTGAGGCGGTGGCGGCGGACGCCGTCGTGGAGGTGGCCGGCGCGGACCAGTTCGTCGAAGCGGTCGTCGTTGATGCAGATCCCGACGCCGCGGTCCTCCAGCTGGCCCTCGCTGCGTTCCAGGACCACGATCCGGTCCGCTCCCAGCCGGGCGGCGGCCCCGGCGAAGGCGCTTCCGGCGATGCTGCCGCCGATCACGGCTATCGAGCTATCCCGCATGGCGGTCCTCTCCCAGCTGCCCACACTATCGATCTGACAATACGCGGATCATGTCCGCGAGTTGGTGGGAACCGGCAGAGCGCGGGGACCCGGCCCGCGACCCCGTTATGCAACTAGTTGCACATCGAGCCACCGTCCCCTACCCTGCGGTAACAACGACCCCCGCCGCCCCCAGGAGACGTCGATGAGCGCGTCGATGAGCACCACCCCCGGCAGCAGCCGCTACCCGCACCTGCTCAGCCCGCTCGACCTCGGCTTCACCACCCTGCCCAACCGCGTCGTCATGGGCTCCATGCACGTCGGCCTGGAGGAGGCCCCCGACGGCTACCGGCGGATGGCCGCCTTCTACGCCGAACGGGCCCGCGGCGGCGTCGGCCTCATCGTCACCGGCGGCATCGCCCCCAACGAGGCCGGGCGCCCCTGGGAGGGCGGCGCGATGCTCACCACCGGGGCCGAAGCCGACCGCCACCGCGTCGTCACCGACGCCGTGCACGCCGCCGGCGGGAAGATCGCCCTGCAGATCCTGCACTTCGGCCGCTATGCCTACCACCGCGACCTCGTCGCCCCCAGCGCCCTCCAGGCCCCGATCAGCCCCTTCGTCCCGCACGAGCTCACCACCGCACAGGTCGAGCAGACCATCGAGGACTTCGTCCGCTGCGCCGAACTCGCCCGCCGCGCCGGGTACGACGGCGTCGAGGTCATGGGCTCCGAGGGCTACCTGATCAACGAGTTCGTCGTCGCCGCCACCAACCGGCGCGAGGACGAGTGGGGCGGCCCGTACGAGCGCCGGATGCGCTTCCCGGTGGAGATCGTCCGCCGCGTCCGCGAGCGGATCGGCGAGGACTTCATCATCGTCTACCGCCTCTCCATGCTCGACCTGGTGCCCGGCGGCTCCACCCTCGACGAGGTCGTCCGCCTCGCCCAGGCCGTCGAGGCCGCCGGGGCGACCATCATCAACACCGGCATCGGCTGGCACGAGGCCCGCATCCCCACCATCGCCACCTCCGTGCCGCGCGGCGCCTTCGCCTGGGCGACCAGGAAGGTGATGGGCACGGTCGGCATCCCGCTGGTCACCACCAACCGCATCAACACCCCGGAAATCGCCGAGCAGTTGCTCGCCGACGGCTGCGCCGACCTGGTCTCGCTGGCCCGCCCGCTGCTCGCCGACGCCGACTTCGTCGCCAAGGCGGAAGACGGCCGCGCCGACGCCATCAACACCTGCATCGGCTGCAACCAGGCCTGCCTCGACCACACCTTCAGCGGCCTGATCACCTCCTGCCTGGTCAACCCGCGCGCCTGCCACGAGACCGAACTCGTGCTCGCGCCCACCAGGTTGCGCAAGCGCATCGGCGTCGTCGGAGCCGGACCGGCCGGGCTCGCCTTCGCCGTCTCCGCCGCCGAACGCGGCCACGACGTCACCCTGTTCGACTCCGCCGCGGCGATCGGCGGGCAGCTGAACACCGCCCGACTCGTCCCCGGCAAGGAGGAGTTCGACGAGACGCTGCGCTACTACCGCACCCGGCTCGCCGAGTTGGCCGTCACTCGGCGCCTCGGCACCACCGCCACCGCCGAGCAGCTCGCCGCCGAGAACTTCGACGAACTCGTCCTTGCCACCGGCGTCACCCCGCGAACCCCCGCCGACCTCCCAGGAGTTGACCACCCCAGCGTGCTCGGCTACCTCGACGTCCTGCGCGGCGGTGCCCCCGTCGGCGAGCGGGTCGCCATCCTCGGCGCGGGCGGCATCGGCTTCGACGTGGCCGGCTTCCTCACCGACCCGGGCGACGCGGCCAGCCTCGACCCGGCCGTGTTCCAGGCCAAGTGGGGCATCGACCCGGAGTACCGCGAGCGCGGCGGACTGCGCCGCCCCGAGCGGCCCGCACCGCCGCGCGCCGTCCACCTGTTCCAGCGCAAGACCAGCAAGGTCGGGGCCGGGCTCGGCAAGACCACCGGCTGGATCCACCGCACCGAACTCCGACACCGCGGCGTCACCATGGTCGCCGGCGCGACGTACGACCTGATCGACGACGCCGGCCTGCACTTCACCGTCGACGGCGAGCGCCAACTGCTGCCCGTGGACAGCGTGGTGCTCTGCACCGGCCAGGAGCCGCGCCGCGACCTGTACGAGGCGCTGCGCGAGCGCGGCCTGGAGGCCCACCTGATCGGTGGCGCCGACGTCGCCGCCGAACTCGACGCCAAGCGGGCCATCAAGCAGGGCACCGAACTGGCCGCCGCGATCTGACCCTTCCTTTCGCGCTGGGTCCTGTTCGGCCGGACAGGACCTGGGCACGCCTTGGGCACGCCCTAGGATCGACGGCATGTCGCTGCCGCACGCCATCCTCACCGCCCTGCTGGAGAAACCGTCCTCGGGGCTGGAGCTGACCCGGCGCTTCGACAAGTCGATCGGCTTCTTCTGGCCCGCCACCCACCAGCAGATCTACCGCGAACTGGGCCGACTGGAGGCCTCCGGACAGATCCGGGCCCTCCAGCCGTCCGGCCCCGTCCGCGGACAGAAGAAGGAGTACGAGGTCCTGCCCGAGGGCCGCGCCGAACTCGCCCGCTGGACGGCCGAGGGCGCCGCGCCGCGCGCCGTCCGCGAACCGCTGCTGCTACGGCTGCGCGCCGCCGCGGTGGTCGGCACGGACGGTCTGGCGGCCGAGGTGCGGCGGCACCTGGCGCTGCACCGCGCGCAGTTGGACGACTACCGGGAGATCGAGCGGCACGACTTCCCGGCCGAGACGACGGCCGGGGAGAACCGCCTTCAGCACGCCGTGCTGCGGGCGGGCATCGGGCTGGAGGCCTTCTGGGTGCAGTGGCTCGCCGAAACCCTCGAAACCCTCGAAACCCTCGAAACCCCCGAAGCGCTCGAAGCGCTCGAAACCCCCGGACCGCTTCCGCCGGACCAGCCGGACCAGGGGGCCTGACCTGCGGTGATCCGCGCCCGCGAGCCCCGTAACAGGCCCGGTGGGACACTGGTGCCTGTCCCTGCCCGAACTCTCGACCGGGGGGCCCGCATGTCCCACCCGAAGCCGCTCCACGCCCTCGCCGCCGCCGCCCTCGCCGCGGCGGTCGCCTTGGGCCCGGCCCACCTCGCCGCGGCCGCGACGCCCGGCCAGCCCGCCCAGGGCCTGCCCACCTCCGAGCAACTCACCGCGGCCCTGCTCACCGTCGACGACGTCGGCCCAGGCTTCACCCAGGTCCCCAGCACGGCCAGCCCCAGCGCCGGCCCCAGTACGATGCCGTCCCCGGCCAACGGCTGCGACGCCCTCAGCGACCTGGTCAACATGCACACCGGCATCCCCGGCCCCGAGACCCCGCACGCCGAGGCCGAACTGGACGGCCCGGGCGGCAACCCGATGGTGACCGAGTCCCTCACCGCCGAGGACGCGGGAAAGCTCACCACCGACCTCGACGCCGCCACCGCGGCCCTCAAGAGCTGCCACACCATCACCTTCAGCGCCGGCACCAACGACTCGGTGACCTTCACCGTCACCCCGGTCACCCTCGGCGACCGCCAGGACGCGCCCGCCGTCCGCCTCGACGGCACCCTGGCCGGCGTCCAGCTGAACGCCTTCGTCGGCGTCGAGCGCTTCGGCACCGTCGGCATGGCCTTCGGCTTCTTCCAGCGCGGCGGCGACTCCTCCCAGCTGGCCTCCTTCCAGTACCGCGCCGCTGTCGCCAAGGTCCAGCGCGCCCTCGGCGCCACCGCCGGCAGCACCACCCCGCCCACCGCCACGGCCCCCGTCACCCAGGGCACCTCGGTCTGACCCGGACAACGCGACGGCCCCCGTCGGGCAGGCAGCCCGACGGGGGCCGCGGCGTGGGCTGTATCGGGCGGGTGCGGAGCCGGCGGTGTCGGCCGGTCAGGCGCTGATGCGCCGCCGGTTTCGAACCGGGGCCCGCGCCTGGATCGGGGCCGGGGTGCGGCCGGCGAGGCGGCAGCCGAGGCAGTGGGGGTGGCCCTGGCGGCCGGCCGGGTCGGGGGTGCGCCAGTGCCGGTGGGCGGGCGGGCGCGGGCCGGTGGGCTTGCCCCAGCCGGCGAGGTGGAGCAGCCAGCTGGCGAGCGCGCCGAGGGCGGTGAGGATCCCGCCGGCCCAGAGCCCGGCGGCCGAGCCGAGGACGAGGGCCGCGCCCGCGACGGTGAAGCCGAGGATCGCGATGACGGAGCCGGTCCAGCCGGCGATGGTGTGCCCCATGTCGTGGTCGCCGTGTGCGCTCATTGCTCCTCGTTTGGTGTGATGGGCGGGTCGGGATGGACGGGTCGGCCGTTTATCTCACGAGCTAAGTAACTTAGATGCTAAGGAGATATCGAGTGAAGGGCAAGCCGCGCCCCCGGGCGACGCCCGAGCAGGCGCTCTACGCGATGGACCGGATGATCGCGCTGGCGCAGTTCGGCCAGCAGGACATCGCCGCCCGGCTCGGCCTCAACGTCACCGACCTGACCTGCCTCGGCTTCGTCATCGAGGCCGCGATGGCCGGGGAACCGCTGGCCGCCGGCGACCTCGCCGAGCGCGCGCAGCTGACCACCGGCGCCGTGACCGGCGTGCTCAACCGGCTGGAGAAGACCGGCTACGCCCGCCGCGAGGCCGACCCGGCCGACCGTCGGCGCGTCCGCGTGGTGATGGCGGAGGACGCGCAGCAGCGCATCCTCCAGGTCTACGGCCCGTTCTACGAGCGGATCGGCGCGCTGTTCGCCGACTACACGCCGGACGAGATCGCGGTGATCGCCGACTGGTTCACCCGGGCCAAGGGGGTGCTGGGGGAGTCGCTGGACGAGATCCGGGCCGACATGCCGTAGCGGCCGACCCCGGGGAGGGGTCGGCCGCCACGGTCTCGGAGCAGCGCCTCGGTGCAGCGTCGTGGAGCAGCGTCGCGGGGCGACGTCTTGGTGCAGCGCCTCTGGGCAGCGCCTCAGGGCAGGTACGTCACCTCGGGGAAGGCCGCGGACGGGCCGTCGAGGAGGCGGCTGGGGCGGCGCCGCAGGTGCAGGTCGAAGAAGGCCACCGGGTACGCCTGCTGGATCTTCACCGCGCGGACCGGGTCGAGGGTGCCGATCATGTCCCGGACCTGCTCGTCGGTCAGGCCGAGGAGCTTGGCGGCCTGCGGGATCAGCACCTGGTCGTCGCCGTACGAGACGTGCACGGCGCCCTGGGCCTGGACGTCGAGCCGCCAGCCGCGCAGGTGCGGCCAGAACTCGGCGACGGCCGGCTGGCCGGCCCGGGTGAACGCGGCGGTCATCATCATGAACGGCCGGTCCAGGTCGGTGGTGATGGTCGGCTGCATCGGGCCGTCCAGGCTCAGCCCGGCGCGGACGCGCCGGTCGGCGAGCATGGTGTAGGCGGTGGCCGTGCCGCCCTTGGACCAGCCGAACATGCCGATCCGGTCCGGGTCGAGGGCGTGCAGCAGGCCGGCGGGCAGCGGCCTGCCGTCGGTGTCGGGGTTGCGCCCGGCGGCGAGGGCGTCGACCTGGTCGAGGAGGAAGCGGATGTCCGCGGCGAAGTCCTTCGGCCCCATCGGGATGCTCCGGTCCGGGGTGAGGACCAGGCCGTCGGGGAACTCGGTGATCGCGTCGCGGGTGTGGTCGACGGTGACCACCACGTAGCCGTGGCTGGCGAGTTCCTGGACCATCACGGTGTGGTCGGCTCGGTGGCTGTGCGCGCCGTGCGAGTAGACGACGACGGGCAGGCGGCGGCCCGCGCGGTGGACCGGGGCGCCCACGCGGCCGGAGGTGAGCGGGGCGAGGGCGGGGTCGATGGCGAAGCCCGTGTCCGCGAGGAACGCCCGCAGTGCGCCGTCGGCCATCCAGGGCGCGAGCGGGTACTCCCCGGCCTCGCGGGCGGGGTACCAGACGCTCGCCATCAGCTCGCGGAACCGTCCCGGGCCGGCCAGCGGGTCCGGGCGGGAGGCGTCGAGCAGGTGCAGCGGGACGGTGCCCACGGGGTGCGGCCCGGTGGGCTCGGGCAGGGTGAGCCGCGCCGGGCCGCCGGTGGGGGTGGTGGCGGTGGTGACGGTCCCGGGTGTGGCGGCCCCGCCCGCCGCCCACGCGGGGCGGGCGAGGGCGAGCGGTGCGGCCGCCCCGGCGGCCCCGGCGGCCAGTGCGGCCCCCAGCAGGCGGCGGCGCGTCATGGCGTGTCGGCTCGTGAACGGCGTGGTGGTCATGGGCCCTCCCTGGGTGTGCTGGACAGAACCGGGCCGAGGCGCGCGGTCTTCGCAGGTGCGGCCGTCGTTCGACACCGGACGGCCGGGGAAGCGCCCCTGACGGACCGTCCGATGGATCTCCGTGCACCTGAACGGAAGGCTGTCATCGCGGCGTACCCGGCCACATCCGACCACCGGATGACGGTGCGGGGGCGCGCATTGGCCCGGGGGTTTACATCCGTGGGCTGATGCGGCGGCGTGCCGGGGCGGGGTGGCGCATAGCGTTCACGCTCAATCCAATGCAACGGGCGACGTGACTGACGTTGCGTTAAATCCGTAACTGTTGCAACGATAATGAGGTTCTGACCTGTGATAATGCTGATTGTGCGCAACATGCCTGTTGCCGTGAAGCGTGAAGGCAACGTAGCGTTTCCGTTGTCAGAAAGAACGAGCCACAGGAGAGCATCATGCAGAAGTTCGCCACCCCCGCCCCGGTCTCCGCCGTCCTCGACATCCCCGCCGGGCGCATCCGGCTCATCGCCGCCGACCGGGCCGACACCACGGTCGAGGTCCTGCCCGCCGACGCCTCGAAGAGCCGCGACGTGAAGGCGGCGGAGCGGACCACCGTCGAGTACGCCGACGGCGTCCTGCGGATCGAGGCGGCGGCGGCCGAGAACCGGATCCTCGGCCAGTCCGGCACCGTCGAGGTGACCGTCCAACTGCCCGCCGGCTCCCGCATCCAGGCGAAGACGGCCAGCGCCGAACTCCGGGGCGTCGGACGCCTCGGCGACGTCACCTTCGAAGGCGCGCAGGCCTCGGTCAAGCTCGACGAGACCGCCGGCGCCCACCTCGCAGTCCTCGCCGGCGACATCTCCGTCGGCCGCCTCGACGGCCCCGCCGAGATCACCACCGCCAAGGGCGACATCCACATCACCGAAGCCGTGCACGGCACGATCACGCTGCGCACCGAGGCCGGCGACGTGTCCGTCGGCGCCGCCCGCGGCGTCTCCGCCTCCCTGGACGCCGGCACCACCTACGGCCGGATCCACAACACGCTCAAGAACACCGACGGCGCCGCCGCCGGCCTGAGCATCCACGCGACCACCGCCTACGGCGACATCACCGCCCGCAGCCTCTGAAGCCCCAGCCCCAGCCCCAGCCCGCACCCGCACACTCCGATCGCGAGACAAGGAACAACCATGAGTGAATCCCGCCACGCCGCCGAGATCGCCGTCGAGGACGCCGCAGGTCAGGACCGCCCGGAGCTCCAGCAAGCCATCCAGGAGTTCGTCGACGCCGGTTTCGCCGGGATACAGCTGCGCGTGCACGACGAGCACGGGGAGTGGGTCGGCAGCGCCGGGGTGCGCAAGCTGGGCGAGGCCGCGAAGCCGTCGGTGGACGGGAAGTTCTGGGTGGGCAGCACCACCAAGACCTTCGTCGCGACCCTGGTGCTGCACCTGGTGGCCGACGGCGCGACCGGGCTGGACACCCCGGTGGCCGACCACCTGCCGCAGTTCGGGCTGGACCGGCGGATCACCGTGCGGATGCTGCTCCAGCACACCAGCGGCCTGGCCAGCTACACCGGCGACCTCGAACCCGACGGGACGTTCGTGCCGGGGATCCCCGCGATGGGCAAGGAGTGGGTGGACAACCGGTTCCACAGCTACCGGCCCGAGGAGCTCGTGCAGTTCGCCCTGTCCAAGCCGGCACGGTTCGAGCCGGGCACCGACCAGAGCTACTCCAACACCAACTACACGCTGGCCGTGCTCCTGATCGAGCAGGCCGCCGGCCGCCCGTACGCCGAGGAGATGCAGCGGCGGATCCTTCGGCCGCTCGGACTGCGGGACACCGTGGTGCCGGGCGACTCGCCGGAGCTCCCCGCGCCGCACGCCCACGGCTACTACCGCTACCAGGACGGCGACCAGTGGAAGCTGGTCGACGTCGCCCGCCAGAACCTCTCCCTCCTGGTCGGCGCCGGCGACCTGATCTCGACCACCCGGGACCTCCACACGTTCTTCGCCGCACTCCTGGGCGGCAAGCTCCTGCCCGCCCCCCTGCTGGACGAGATGCGCACGCCGCACGGGATGCTCGGTTACGGCCTGGGCCTGTTCATCCAGGACCTCGGCCCCGACGGCGGCACCATCGTCCACCACAACGGCGGCGCCCCCGGCGGCTACGGGGCCCTGATGATCGGCACACCCGACGGCAGCAAGACCCTGACCGCCGGGCTCACCACCGGCGACTCCGCATCCGACCCGGCACAGGAGTTCCCCAAGGCGCTGGACCGGCTCATCACGGCGGTGTTCGGCGGCGGCAGCGGTGTGCGGGCCGAGGGCTGACGGCGTGCGGTTTCGGCGTGAGGAGTGGGAAGTCGACAGGCCCGACTTCCCACTCCGTTCGCTGAAGGGGTGGTGCCCCGGCGCGCAGCGGTGGTGAGGTGGTGGTGAAGCGCGAAGCCGCGCTCCGGAAGGTGGTCGGCGTCGTCGCGTTAGCGTCGCGCTCCGCGATGGTGAAGCGGCGTGGCGTAATGCAGTTCCTTGTCAGGCAAGTTCCTTTCCCGAAACGGGAGTTGGTATCTGCCTATGCGTCGGAAGATTGTTGCGCTCTGGAGATGGTGGCGCGGGCCGTCGAGGGGGACTTCGACTGGCGCGGGAAAACCCGCAGCGCCCTGGACGTACGCTGGCCGTGGATTCGACGAGCACCGAGAGTGCTGGTTCGAATGCGGAGGGTTGGCCCGCAGGTCGGCCCGGATCAGTCGGTCGAACGGGTGGGTGATTATCGTGGGTGGCGTCGAGCGCACGGTCTTCGATGACGGCGAGACGGTGGAGAACTCCGATGGAGTTGCGGAGTTTTACGCTGCGGTGGGCAAGCTGATCAGGCACTTCCGGGAGCGGGCCGGGCTGACGCAGCGTGAGCTGGCTGAAAAGCTCGGGTACAGCGAGGACCAGCTGGGAGCGGTCGAGCGCGGCAAGCGGACGCCCAGAGTCGAGATCCTCACGAAGGCGGACGAAGTCCTCGGCGCGGGCGGCGCGTTGCTGGTCGTCGCGGACGACGTGATGAAGGCGAAGATTCGGATCAGCGAGCGGCACCCGGCTTCCTCAAGGGCCTTCACGTCCGAGGAAGGCCGGGCCGTTGAGATCCACGAGTACAGCACGATGGTCATCCCGGGGCTTCTCCAGACTGAGGCCTACATTCGGGCGCTGTACGAGATGCGGCGGCCGCTGCTCTCTCCCGAGCAGATCGATGAGTGGGTAGCGGCGCGGCTGGCTCGGCAGGAGATCCTGACCCGATGGCCCCTGCCGGTGGTGACGTGGGTGGTAGACGAGAGCGTGCTGCGTCGACCCCTGGGTGGGTGGGACGTCCACGCGGAGCAGCTCCGGCATCTCCTCAAGGTGGGGCAGGTGCGAGGGCCCGAGCTCCAGGTGATGCCGCTCGACCGGATGAACCACGCTGGCATGGGCGGCTCCTTCACGATCCTCACCCCTCCCGGTCGGCCGCAGGTCGCCTATGCGGCTGCGCAGCACGTGAACCGGTTGATCACGGATCCGGTGGAAGTCCGTAATATGGCCGCACGGTACAGCAGCATCAGGGCACAGGCCCTGGGCCTGAGGGAGTCCCTGGCCCTGATCGAGATGATCCTGGGAGAGCGGTGAGCATGTCCGAGTTGGCGTGGTTCAAGAGCAGCTACAGCACGAACGAGGAGGCTCAGTGCGTCGAGGTCGCTGAGACGCCTGGTGTGGTCCACGTGCGTGACTCCAAGGACAAGAGCGGCCCGCAGTTGGCCTTCGAGCCAGCCTCGTGGCAGGCGTTCGTGGCGTTCGCTGCGGCCGCCGAGGTCTGATTCAGCCTTCTCCCGACGGCTCGCCGCTTCCGCGCGGCGAGCCGTCGGCGTACCGTCGGGGGTCCGTCGGGAGATGACGGCCAATCGGCGGACGGGCGGGTGGAATGCGGGTGTCGTCGGGCCGGTGTCGGGTGGGGGCTGCTACCAACGGTCCCATGTCCCATCACCTCAGCGGCCCCAACCTCCGCTCGCCCCGAGGCGACTCGCGGCTCGACCTGACCGACGTGTTCGCCTTCCCGGCCGCCGATGCGCCCGGCCGGACCGTCCTGATCATGAACGCGAACCCCTACGCCCCCACCCAGGCGGCCGAGTTCCACCCCGACGCCGTGTACCGCATCAACATCGACACCGACGGGGACCACCGCGCCGACGTCGCCTACTCCTTCACCTTCTCCGCCCCCACCCACACCGGCGCCCAGACCGTCACCGTCCACCGGGCGACCGGCGCCGCCGCGCAGAAGCACGAGCCCACCGGGGACGTCCTGTTCTCCGAAGCCCCGGTCGCCTTCGGGGACGCGCCCGACGTCATCGAGGCGAACGGCCGCAAGCTCTCCGTCGGCCTGCGCAGCGATCCCTTCTTCGCCGACCTCGAAGGGATCGTCAACGACTTCACCTGGACCGGCAAGGACGCCATGGCCGACGCCAACGTCTTCGGCATCGCCCTCGAAGTCCCCGACACCGACCTCGGCCCCGACCCGACGATCGGTGTCTGGGCCCGGGTCAGCCTCCGCCAGGACGGCCGGCTCGTCTCCGTCGACCGTGGCGCGCACCCCTCCCTCACCGCCTACTTCAACAAGGAGGAGGTGAAGGACGCGTACAACGCGGGTGAGCCGGCCGACGACTGGGACACCTACCGCGAGGCCTGGACGGCCGTCCTCCAGCACACCGGGGACTACACCACCGCCGCCGCCACCGAGACCTTGAAGCTAGTCCTCCCGGACATCCTCCGCTACGACCGCTCCCGCCCCGCCGCCTACCCCAACGGCCGCACCCTCGTCGACGACGTGACCTCGGCCCGCCTCACCATGGTCTCCGGCGGCAAGATCACCAGCGACCACATCCCCCCGCACACCGACGTCCTCCCCGTCTTCCCCCACCTCGGCCACCCGCACCCCGTCAAGTAGCGAGTCAAGTGGCCGGACGACAAAGCGGCGGTCAAGAATCCTTGACCGCCGCTTCGCACTTCCCGCTGTGATCACGTGTCAGGCTGTGCGCCCCCGCCCGGCAATGAGGAGGTCCGGTGAACCGCGCGCACCCACTGATCGAGGACTTCCCCGCCCACCCGGACGGCGACCCGGCCGGCGCCCTCGCCCGCGCCGTCCGCGAGCGCCGCACCGCCCTCGGCCTCTCCATCGCGGACCTCGCCAAGCGCGCCGACCTCACCGACGCCCAGATCCGCGCCATCGAAGCCGGCCACGCCGCCCCCACCCTCCCCCTCCTCACCGCCCTCTCCCGGGCGCTGAACGTGGAGTCGTGAGGGGCTCAGGACGGGCAGGGCCCCTGCGGCTGGTGCATGTCCGCTCCCACCGTCAGCGACGTTCGATGACGCTCTTCTCCCAATCCGAGAGATCGTCGGCGAATCGGCGCCGATCGGCCCAGGTCCCTTCGGGCAGGGACACCCGCAGGACCAGTTGCCGCCCGAACCGCGTGGGCGAGAGGTCGACCTCACCCCGTGCCACCAGGTCCACGAAATCCAGGACCCGATGGGCGGGGACGCCGTCGAACACGTAGTCCTCGTAGAGAACTCTGGCTTCGCCGAGGTCTTCCCTCAACATCACCAGATACTCGTGCCCGGACAGGGCCTCCAGATGGAGGTCGACCAGCCTCGGCTCGGCCGCGACCTCGACCGCCTCGATCCCGGCGAACCGCCCGGACCGATGGGCCGCCGCCACGAGATCCTCCACCGAGCACCCCGGGGGTAGTCCTTCCTGTCCCATCCAACTGCCTCCACTCTGCAGGTCGATTCCCGCTCTACCAGGCGCGTCCAGTGACACGGTGACCGGCCACGGCAGAACGTGGAACGGCCCCCGCGACCGGCTCTCGGCCGATCGCGGAGGCCGGGGGCTCCCTCAGTTCGGTGCTACGCCGCGAGCGGCCGCAGCGCCACCTCCCAGGCCCGGAACTTCAGCCGGAGCGTGGAGGCGACGATCTCGAACACCGGTGGCAGGTCGGCCCCGTACTCGTAGTACGTGACAGTGTCGATCCCGTCCGGTTCCTCCGGAGGGTCACCCTGCCAGCCGTCCGAGCTCACCGCGGTCTGCTGCATGACCAGTTCGCCGGCGTCGTGGAACTCCAGCGCGAAGCGACCGCGGGTCGGGTGCCTGAACTCCAGGCTCACCGTCGCCTTGGGGTAGCCCACCAGGGCGACGCCGTGAAGCTCGCAGTCGTTGTGGAGGTCGATGAAGCCGCCCGGCACGTCGAGCTCGACGTAGTCGCCCGGGGCCTCCCATGCCTCCAGACCGCTGAATCGGGCCTTCACTTGATTCCCTTCTTCTTCGGCTTCATCAGATGGAACTGGGCCCGTCCGATGTCACGCCAGGTCATGCGCTGGGTGTTGTTCCGCTGGAGCGGACCCCAGCCGCTCGGTGCCCGGGGCTCGCGGTAGCTCGGTACCTTGTGCGGGGTCGGGACCTTCTCGGTCTTCCCGCCACCGAGTTTGTTGGTGTGGGTCTTCCCACGAAGGTCGTAGTACCACTTCGTCTTCCGGCCCTCGACGATCACCCGGCTCTTGCCGCCATTGTACTTGTCGGCCAACTTGCTGGCGTAGCGGGCCTTGGCCTCCGTGTTCTGGATCCGCGCGTATCGGTAGACCACCTTGGCCTTGGTCGCTATCCGATCCACCCGAGCCGCAACCCGTACGGCCTTCACCGCTGTGATGGTGGCCTTGGCAACGGCTCCACCGCCGACGACCTGAGCCACCGCGACCACCGCCATCTCGGCGGCCTTCGCCGTGTCCCCGGCCACTGCGTAGGAGACCGAGGAAACGGCTGCTGCCACCGCGCCGATGGGGCCGGGGATGTAGGCGGCGACCTCGGCGACCTTGGCGACGACCTCGACCGTCTTCTTCAGCCACTTGGGCATGCCCCAGTTGCCGTCGAGGTCGGTGCAGTTGACCGGGTCGCCGGTGCAGTAGTCGTACGGGCTGGCGTTGCCTCCGGGGACCGGGTCGATCTGGAGGAAGCGGCCCAGGGCCGGGCTGTAGAGGCGGGCACCCATGAGGATGTCGCCGTCCTGGGCTTCTGCGGAGCGCTGCTTGCCGCCGAGCCAGCCGTAGCGGACGTTGGCCTGACCGTCCTGCGGGATGCCGAACTCGTCGAAGTCCAGCACCACCGGCTTGGTCAGCGCGGTGTCGGTGGTGACGACCACCGAGCCGAACAGGTTGGTCAGCTGGAGCTGGACGTCACCGGTCTTGCTGGTGGTGGCCGTCAGATCGGCGTCCGGGCCCGAGACGTTGCGGGTCAGGGTGCCCTGGGCGGTGTCCTCGACGGTCCAGCGGACCTCGTCGGAGTCGTCGCTGTAGTGGTTCAGCTTCGACGTGGCGTTGGCCCAGGAGCCGTCGGCCTGCTTCTTGCTGGTGGTGAACGCGGTCAGGCGGTGGGCGGCGTCGACGGCCCACTCCTGCTTGGTGTCCCCCTTCTCCTGGGCGGCGACGCGGTCGTTCGCCCAGTAGGTGTTGGTCGCGCCGGTGGCCGTCTTCACGGTGCGCCCGAAGGCGTCGTAGACGAAGCCGGCGTCGGTGAGCCGGTCGGCGCTGTCGTAGGTGTGGTTCTCCGCCGTGGCCCCGGCCGTGCTGCACTCGCCGGCCGCCCCGCGCGGGGAGGTCTGCTTGGACAGGCGGTTGGAGTGGGCGTCGAAGGCGTACTGGCGGGTGACGCAGCCGGCCGCGACCGTGGTCTGCTCGGCCTTCACCAGCCGGCCGAGCCGGTCGTACTGGTAGGAGCGGGTGGCGGTGGAGCTGGTGTCCTTGGCGACCTGGCCCTGGGTGGACATGTCGGTGGTCTGGGCCCAGACCACCGTGTTGTCCGAGGTGCGGGTGTAGGTGCGGCCGGTGGCCTCACCGACGGCGTTGAAGGTGTCCTTGCGGACGATCCCGCCGGGGTAGGTCTGCTCGACCAGTTGGCCGTCCGGACCGTACTTGGCGGTGAACTCGCCCGCCACGCTGTCGGTCACGGAGGTGACCAGCCCGCGCGGCTCCTTCGCCCGGTCGTAGGCGTAGGTGGTGGACCCGGTTTGGTCACTCACCTTCGCCGGCTTGCCGAACCGGTCGAACTCGGTGGTGGTGGTGGCACCGTCGGCGTCCGTGTAGGAGATCAGACGGCCGAGCGCGTCCAGGACGCGGGTGAGCGACTTGCCGCCGGCGGTCGTCTTGACGATGTCACCGGTGGCCGGGTCGTACTCGGTGGTGACCTTCGGCAGCGGCTTGCCCTCGTCCGAGGTGATCTCGGTCGAGACGATCCGGTCCAGGGCGTCGTAGACGGTGACGGTCTTGCGGGACTTGCCCGCGTTGGTCTCGGTCGTCTCCTCCGGCTCGTTGAACGCGGAGTAGCGGGTGACCCGCTTCACCGGCAGCGTGGTGGACATCCGCGAGGCGTCCGCCCCGGTGACGGCGCCGCCCGGCATGGTGACGCAGGGCAGGCCCGCCCACTCCGGGCGGTTGGCGCACGCGGCGTCGTCCGGGTTGGTTCCGGCGGTGTAGAACACCGACTTGACCGTCCCAGCGTCATTGCCGGTGGAGCCCGGCTTGCGGGACTCCAGCGCCCGCCCGGAGGCGTCGAGCTTGACGTAGGCGGTCAGCTTGGCGCCGAGTGCGTCGGTGGTCACCGAGGTGGCCGCCTTCAGCGTCCAACCGGAGGTGCCGCCGATCGGCGTGTCGTAGCCGGTCTTGGTGACGCGCAGTTCCACGTCGTCGGCGTAGCCGTCGATGCGGGCGCCGTCGGTCGCGGTGGTGACCAGGTGGTAGGTCTGGCCGTCGGGCTTCCCTTCGTCGTAGGTGTTGGTGTTGTGGTCCCGCGCGACGACCGGGGTCCCGGCGGCGAGCGTCGGGTTGACGGTCGCCTTGGTGAGGGTGACGGTGTCGATGCCGGTGTGGAACCGCTCGCCGCCGCTGGCCGCGTTGGTGTCGACCACGGTGAGCTTCAGCTCGTGGTCGCCGCGCGTGAGCTTCACGGGTGCGCCGGTGGTGTACGGGGCCACTGCGCCGCTGGCGCTGTAGGTGTCGATCCGCTGGCCGACGTCCTTGCCGTCGATCGCCCACTGGATGACGCCGTGGTCGCTGTTCTTCGTCAGCTGGCCGGAGAGGACGTACTCGCCCTCCTCGGGAACGGTGACGCGCATCGCGTCGAACGCGCCCGCCGCCGTGCCGCGGATGCCCAGCTGGGCACCGCCGGACCAGGTGACGCCGCAGCAGTCGTTGTCGATCTGGACCTTGGCGTTGGTCCCGAGCTGCGGCAGCTTCTCGGCCTCGGCCGTGACGACGGCCGGGTTGGTCTGCCCGTTGACCTGCTCGGCGAGCGAGGCACGGTAGACCGGACCGAGCGTCTCCGTCACGTCCAGGCCGTCGGCGGAGTACGTGGTACGTGAGTCGAGCAGACGCGCGCGGGAGGCGGAGTCCGCCGGGAGGTTCAGCTCGGCGGCGAACTTGTCCGCATCCGGGTACGTGCCCAGCGCGATCGAGCGGTTGGCCGCCCCCAGACCGCGCACGACGTGGCCGTAGCGGTCGTACTCCTTGGTGTCGATGTCACCACCGGGGGTGACGGACGGGATTGCGGTGTTGACCACATTGCCGGAGGCGTTGAGGTAGTGGATGGAGGCCGACTTGTAGGCGTCCGGGCCCGGCTTGGCGGCCGAGGCGGTGTTGGTGCCCGGGTCGTCCTCGGGGCCGAACACGGCGGTGGCGTCGGTCGGCGCATCGGTCTGCGCCCACTTGGCCACGTCCGCACCCGCCAGGTCGTACGGACCGCCGGCGCCGCGGGTCAGCGGCACGTCGTAGACGACGCTGGATGCGGCCTCGCCGGTGACCTGGTCCTTGCTGCCCGGCGCGAGCATGCCGCGACGGACCTTGAGGAGACGGCCAGGGTCCTGGTCGGCCGCCGCCTTGCCGTAGTCGAAGTTCCACGGCAGCTCACCGGCGCTGCCGATCCGGGTGACCCGGCCGGCGTCGTCGTAGCCATAGGCGGTCTTCAGCGGGGTGGCCAGGCGCGGGTCCCAGACCTGGGTGAGGCGGCCGCGGTCGTCGTACGCGTAGTGCGCGACCTCGACGGCCTCCTGCTTGGAGGTGGCCGGGTTCCACGTCCAGACCTTCACGCCGCGGACGCGGTCCAGGTAGTCACCCGGGGTCGCGGCCGTGGCGGTGGTCACCTTGGCGTAGTCGTACTCCATCACCTCGCAGCCGCGCGGCAGCGGGTCGACGGTGCAGCCGTTGACGTCGTCGATGCCCGGCTCGACGGCCGGGACGATGCGCTTGACGAGCGAGCGGCCGTCGGTGGTGTCGTACTGGTAGCGGGTGGTCGAGGCCGCGTCGGGCCCCGTCTCGCTGACCACCTGGTAGATGTTCGAACCGGCCTGGCGGGCGAAGACGGTCTTCGAGCCGTCCAGCTCGCTCAGCTCGTAGGCGGTGCCGGCGGTCTGGATGTCCCAGACCTGGTTGGGGCCGGCCCAGCAGACCCAGATCGAGGCGCCCTTGTCGGCGTCCAGGCACTGGCCCGAGTGGCGGTTCATGACCGTGCCGTTGGTGCGCACCTCCCACTGCTGGTTGTCGCCGCCGTTGCAGCCCCACAGCGTGAGCGGGGTGGCGTTGCCGGTCTGGCCCCAGGGGTTGTCCAGGCAGTAGCCGAGCAGGCGCAGGGTCAGGTCGTCGCCGCGGGTCCACTGCTGGTTCGACGCGCCCGTGCACGGAGCGGGCTGCAGCCGGGCGCCGTTACCGGCCGCGCCGTTCGGGACCTCCAGGCACTGGCCGCTGGTCGACAGGACGATCGCACCGGACTTGGCCGGAACGGCCTTGAGCGACAGCGACTCGGCGCCCGGCTCGGGGAAGAACGTTCCGTCCGTGCCCTTGGCGAAGGTCAGCGAGGTGTCGTCGTTGTCCTTGATCTCGACCAGGTCCGACTGCGGGAAGGACAGCGCCCGGTAGTCCGAGCCGGTGCCCGCGTCCGGGCCGCCGGCCCACTGCGGGCCGAACGGGGCGACGATCTCCTTCAGCGACAGGTCGTCGAAGAAGACCTCCTTGCCGCTGCCGGCGGTGTTGCCGTTGTAGAGGCGGAACCAGGCCTCGGTGGCGTCCTTGGGCACCGTCAGGTCCAGCGTCAGCTGCTGCCAGCCGTCGGTGAACGACGCCTTCGGAGAGGCGGTCTCGCCGTAG
This sequence comes from Kitasatospora sp. NPDC127121, assembly GCF_042677305.1. Taxonomy (NCBI): domain Bacteria; kingdom Bacillati; phylum Actinomycetota; class Actinomycetes; order Kitasatosporales; family Streptomycetaceae; genus Kitasatospora; species Kitasatospora sp. NPDC127121. The sequence continues at coordinate 24,572 of NZ_JBHXTQ010000005.1, forward strand.
CCTGCCGGGGTGCGGTAGACGCCGACCATCCGCAGGCCTCGGTTGGCCAGCGGGTTGTCCAGGCCGGTCGCGCCGGGGACGTAGATCCAGCCGGTGAGGCGGTAGGTCTTGCCGGGCTGCATGCCCTGGCCGAGCGTGTACTCGGGGCCGAGCGCGGCGAAGGAGTCCCAGCCGGAGCCGGCCGGGACGACCAGGAGCGAGTCGGGCGAGTTGTCGTGGCCGCGGACCGTGGAGCGGGACAGCGTCGCCTGGCCGGCGGTGAAGCCGGTCAGGTCGGTGCCGACCTGGCGCTGGTTGAGCGTCAGACGCTCGCCCTGGGGCTGCCAGCCGCGGCCGAGGTCACGTGAGGAGGCAGTGCGCTTGACCGACAGACCGCGCTCGTCGGCGTCGGTGACGTCGGTCGAGTAGTCGCCGGTGAGCAGGTTGACCGAGCCGGGGCCGATGTTGGCGCCGGTCGCGCCGTCGGCGTTGCGGTCGACCGTGATGGTGTTCCAGACGGTGGCGTAGCCGTTGCCGGAGCCGTCCTCGGGGAAGAGGAGGGCGCGGACCTGGACGACGCCGCCGACCTGGCCGAGCGTGTCGAGGACGCTCCAGTTGGCGTGCGGGCCGAGGTCCGCGAGCCGCGGCTTGTCCTCGGTGACCGCGGTGTTGTCCGCCTTGGTCAGGTTGGTGCGCGGGACGTTGTACTCCGCGGCGCCGGGGCCACGGCGGTACTGGTAGACGACGCGCTGGAACTGCGCCTGGGCGTCGACCGCGAGCTTGACGCGCTTCGCGGACTGGGTGCCGTTGACCGGCGAGCTCATGCCCGCCTGGCCGACCTGGAAGGTGTACGTCGCGGGCGGGGACAGGTTGCCCGCGCGGTCCTTGGACTGCACGCTGAGCACGCGCCGGCCCTCGGTGGTCGGCGTGATCGACGTGGTCAGCGCGCCGGTGGCGGCGACCGTCACCGGGGTGCCGCCGTCCAGGGTGTAGACGTAGGCCGCGGTGTCGTCGGTGCCCGGGGCGGGGGAGAAGGTGAACGACCCGGCCTGGTTGGCGGTGCCGTGCCAGAGCCCGTCCGCCGGGTAGTCCGCCGAACTCACGAACGGCGTACCGGGCTTGACGGTGTCGGCGATGACGTTGGTGCCGACCCAGCCGGAGCGGGACTTGCCGTCGTCGAGCATGGCCCAGATCGTGTACTGCACGCCCTCGTCGAGCTTGGCGATGCCGTAGTCGGAGGGGCGGACGGTCGCGATCGCGCCGTTCGGGGTGTCCCGGACGATGCTGCCGATGAACGTGCCGCCGCGCCACAGGTCCAGGTAGACCTTCAGCGGGTCGCCGTCGGGGTCGGCCGCCTGCACCTGGAAGCGCGGGTTCGCGTCCGAGGTGTAGCGGGGGTTGCCCTGCTGCGAGGGCTGCACCTCCACCGTCGCCGGGGTGGCCGGGACGGTGTTGTAGGTGATCGAGAGGAACGGAGGCCAGTAGCCCTCGGCGGAGCTGAACTTCTTCCAGGACAGGTTGCTGGACTCGTCGGCCGCCTTGAGGGCGAACCCGTATTCGTTGTGACCGAACCCGGCGAAGTACCGGATCATCTCGGTGACGTCGGCCTTGGCCCAGAACGTGCCGTCGGAGGCGTAGCAGTCGTGGGTGTCACCGTCGTTCGCCACGTCGTACGTGTCGTTCGAGGTGGCCCACTTGCGCTCCATCGCGGGCTGGTTGCCCCAGCGGGTCCACCAGGCCGCGCCGGGCGCGTTCCAGACCTCCCACTGCTTCGGGATGCAGGACGAGGAGTGATGGTTGGCGAGGTTGAGCGTGGCGCCCAGGATCTGCTTGCCGTTGAACGACCCGCCCGGGACGGTGAGGAACGACCGGGCCACGACCTTGCCGTCGTAGCTGCCCAGCTTGAGGTCCGTCGACGCGGAGGCGTCGATGTTCTCGTTGGTCTGGACGTAGGTGTCGAAGGTCGTGCCGACGTCCACCACCGGGTCGATGGTGACCGGGAACTGGGTCTTCGGGTCGGCGAGGAAGGCGGCGTCCGGGGTGAACACCAGCTCGGTGTCCGCGCCCTGACCGCGCACCTCCATCGTCACCGGGCCGCGGTTCAGGTGCTCCTGCGAGGCCGGGTCGACCGCGGCGTCCCACATGACGGGGGTCGGGATCTTGACCGTCGCCTTGCCGGTCGCCTTGTCGAGCAGCTGGATCGAACCGTCCTGCTGCGGCGAGACGGTGAGCCCGGTGGTGTCCAGCGGGAGCGTCACCGTGCCGGTCTGGGCGACGGCGGAGCGGTCCTTGACGATCAGGAACTGCTCGAAACCGGTCCGGGTGGCCTCCAGCACCAGGTCGACACCGGGGCGGGCGTTGACGTAAGTCGCCTTGTTGCCCTCCAACTTCGGCTTGGGCAGCTTGCCCAGCCAGCCGAACTTGACCTGCTGCTCACCGGAGCCGATCTTGACCAGCTCGCGCTCGGCGGGGACCGGGGCGGCCGGGGTGGACTGCGGGTCGGCGGCCGGGGCGGCGGCGCGGGCGCCGCTGCGGGAGGCCCGGTTCGCTTCGGCCGAAGCCGAAGCCGAGGTCGAAGCCGAGGTCGAAGCCGAAGCCGAAGCCGAGGCGGACGGAGACGACGACGGGGACGACGACGGGGACGCGGAAGCGGGGGCCGTCGGTATCGCACTGGGCGACGTGGCCGGCGCAGTGGCCGGCGCAGTGGTGGCCGCGGCGCTCGGAGTCGTGGCCGGAGCAGTGCTCGGTGCGGCCGTCGGTATCGCGGCGCCCGGCAGGCTGTCGCCGACCGTCACCCCGGCGTCGCCGCCCTCGAAGACCACCCCGCCCGGGTGCGCCTTCGGTGCGACCTTGCCGTCCGGGGTCTGCACCAGCGTGGTGTCGACGGGCACCCAGGCGTCGCCGACCTTCATCCGGATCGGCCCGGTGGAGCGGTCGGAGGTCAGCGTGCCGTCCGGGTTCGCCCACAGGGTGGTGAACTCCGTCCGGGCGTTGGTGACCTCGATCCGCCGCTTCTGCAGCCGGGCCGAGAGCAGCGCCGAAGCCTCGTCAGGTGCCTCGGTGGCCGGAGCGGCGGGCGGAGTGGCGGGTGAGGGTGCGGCGGTGGCCGGAGCGGCCGTCACCGCGTCCACCACCACACCGGCCTGCACCAGCAGGCCGAGCGTCAGGAGCGCTGATACGGGGCGCATCCGACGCGTAGAGAAGGCCCCGCCCGCAAAAGCGGACGAGGCCCGAGACCGTCGTTTCATCAAAGACTCTCTCAAGAGATGTGCATTGTTTTGAATGGCTCGATTGAAGCCGAAGCACAATCTCTCATTCTCAGCTGACTCCCAGTGACCAATCAGGATGACGATTGCGTAACAGATCGCTTACGCTGAGGAGTCGTGAGAAATGGAGTCATTTCGATGACATCACCCCAGGTGGGCGAGGTGTCCGAGATGCGAAGAGGGCCCCCGATCGCGTGCGCGAAAGGGCCCGGATGGTCGTGAATTAAGAAGTGATGTGCCGTCAATTACCGTGCGGGCTTTCCGCCGAAAACCGCCGACGGCGGGACACCCGGAGGTGCCCCGCCGTCAGCGCCGTTCGCAGTGTGGAAGCCGAACGGCGGTGCCGTCAGGCGGTGCCGCGGCCCGCCCGGCGGCGGCGCAGCAGCGCGGTGCCGAGCCCGAGGGCGGCGAGGAGGGTGCCCGCCCCGGTGAGCAGGGCGGCGGTCGGGGTGGAGTCGCCGGCCGGCGCCGCGACGGGGACCGTTCCCCGGTCGAAGCCGCCGAGCAGGTGCGCCTTGGCGTAGTCGGTGCCGGGCAGCTTGTCGGCGTACCGGTCGTGGACCACCTGCTGGTACTGGGCGAGGGTGATGCCCGCGTCGCCCACGGACCGGACCGCGTCCGGGTTGAGCGGCCGTACCTGGCCGTCGACCAGGGCGTACCAGGCCCGGATCTGCGGTTCCTCGAAGGCGACGGCGCCGCGGCCCAGTGCTGCCGCGGCGGCGGCGTGGTCGGTCTCGTCGCTGCCGGAGGCTATGTTGATCTCGGCCCAGGACCCGCCGGCGTGCGGGTCGGGGGCCGTCCACACCGAGGCCTTGCGGCCGTCGGCCGCGTCGGCCTCGGTCGCCATGAACGCGAACTTCGCGACCGGCGCCCCGGCGGAGGCCGCCGCGACGAAGTCCGGGTTGAGGTAGTACACGGGGACGGTGTCGCCGACCACCCGGGCCGGGGCGGCGGCCTGCGCCTGGCGGGCGTCGGAGGAGCCCTGGCCGGAGCCGTGGGCGAAGAACCCGCCGAGGGTCTGCACGACGGGGGCGGCCTTCGCCGCCGCGGCGGCCGCGGTGACGTCGGCCGCGGACGGGGCGGACGGGACGCCGGCGGCCGTGGCCGGGGTGGCGGCGAGGGCGGGGGCGGCGGCGAGCAGTCCGCTGCCGGCGAGGGCGATGGCGGCGAGGGCGCGCGGGGCGCGGAAGTGCGTCATCGTGTCACGCCCCGATCCGGTACAGGGAGTCGTTCCAGTTGAACTGGCCGTTGTAGCCGGCGTAGTAGCTGTACGACGCCAGGTTGTAGCGGTTGCTGCTGGGCCACGGGTCGCCCCAGTAGATGGACTTGTTGCTCTGGTCGTAGCCGTAGATGACCTGGGCGTGCCCGCCGCCGGCCAGCCAGGAGATGCCGGTCTCGATCGGCCGGCCCGCGTTGATCTCGCTGACGATGGTGTTGAAGGACAGGGCGCCGGTCTCCTGACCGGGGGACACCCCGAGTGCGGAGAGCGCGTTCTGCACCCAGGAGAGCTGGCCGGGCTGGTTGGGGCACTGGTACGAGGTGTCCTGGCCGTAGGCGAGGTCGCAGAACGAGTTCTGGTCGGTGCCGTGGCCGAGGAAGGTGGCGATGGTGTTGCCGGAGGCGGCCCAGCACCACTGGTCCTGCTCCTGCGCCTGCATGGAGATGTTGAGCCGGGAACTGGCGGCGAAGGTCTGGGAACTTCCGGCGGCGGCCTGGGGGGAGGCCGCGGCGGTGCCGGCGCCGGTGGTCACGACGGCGGCCAGCATGCACAGCGCGGCCAGTGCGGCGCGCAGGGACGACCCACGGATGGGTCCGCTCATGGGGGAACTCCTTCGTGCGGGGGCACGGGCGGCTCCGTGTGCACCCGGCGCCGCCCTGGGGTGTGCCTTGTGTGGGGGTGTGATGTGTGGGGGTTGCCGCGCGGCCGACGCGGCGGGCCCGGACCGGGGTTGCTAGGAAGCGTAGGCAGCAGGCCGGGCCGCTCCCAGACCCCCGGGAGGGGAGCGGGCGGTGCTGTGAACGGGGCTGTGAAGAGGGGTGGTGCGGCGGAGGTGCTGCGCCGCAGACGGGTGGCCGGGAGCGGGGCTCCCGGATATGGACGCGGCCGGGGTAAGCCGGTAATTTCACAGCGCGCCGCGTCCCCCCGTACCGCGTCCCCCTCCCTCCGTACCGCCGCCGTCCGCACCCTTCGCCCCCCCGCACCGCCGCCGTGTCCCCTCGGCCCCGCCGCCGCCGCGCGCCGGCCGGGCCAGTAGCCCCGGGAGCCCCGATGGCCAGTCGTCAGGAACCGCCGCCCGGTGCTGCCCCGGAGAGCGCCGCCGTGCTGGCCGCGCTGCGGAGCGGGCCCTTCGGCCTCGCGCTGCGCACCGCGATCGAGGCCCGCGGGCTGCCGCTGGAGCGGCTGCGCAGCCGGCTGGCCGAGCGCGGACTGCGGATCGCCGTCACGACCCTGAGCTACTGGCAGCGCGGGCTGCGCCGGCCGGAGCGCCCGGAGTCGTTACGGGTGGTGGCCGCGCTGGAGGAGATCCTCGGGCTGCCGGCGCACGCGCTCACCGCCCTGTTGGGTGCGCCGCGGCCGCGTGGCGGGGCGGACCGCGACGGCGGCGGGCCCCGCCCGTACCCGCAGATGGTGCGCACCCCCGGTGATCTGGGCGGGCTGCTCGCGGATCTGGACAGCCCGGCGGCCGGGAAGCTCCAGGTGGTCACCGAGTACGCGACGGTGACGGTCGGGCCGCGTCGTGAACTGGCGGCGCTCAGTTCGATGGTGGCGGTCCGGGCCCGTCAGGACGGGGTCGACCGGGCGCTGCTGATCTACGACTGCGACGAGGGGGTGGACGAGGGGGCCGTCGAGATCGTGGCGGGGGACAGCTGCCGGCTGGGCCGGGTGCGCCGGGATCCGGTGGCCCGGGTGGTGCTCGCGGAGCTGCTGTTCGACCGCTCGCTGCACTGCTCCGAGACCCAGGTGTTCTCCTTCGAGGTGCGCCCGCACAGCGCGGCCGAGTGCTGCCGCTACCGTGCGGCCTTCCGCTTCCCGGCGGACCACTACGTCCTGCGGGTGCGCTTCGATCCGGGCGAACTCCCGGTGCAGTGCCAGTGGTTCACGGCGAGTGACTCGGAGGGTCCGGACGACAGCCTGGCCGACCTCACCCTGGACAGCCACCACCTGGCGCACGTGGTGGCGACCGCGCTGGGGCCCGGGGTCGCGGGCATCCGCTGGGCGTGGACCTGAGGCGCTGGCCTGGGGCGTGGGTCTGAGGCGTGGACGTGGGACGTGGACCTGAGGTCGGGGGTCAGGCCGGTTCGTGCGCGGTGCCGCCGACGAGGGCGCGGGCCTGCGGGGCGGTCATGGGGTGGGCGAAGAGGTAGCCCTGGCCGAGCGGGCAGCCCATGGCGGCGAGGAGGTCGCGCTGTTCGGGGTGTTCGATGCCTTCGGCGATGACCCGGACGCCGAGGGTGTCGGCGATGCGGGTGATGCCTTCGACGAGGGCGTACTGCTGCGGGGAGAGGCCGAGGCCGTCGATGAAGGACTTGTCGATCTTGAGGATGGAGATCGGGAACTCGCGCAGGTAGGAGAGCGAGGAGTAGCCGGTACCGAAGTCGTCGATGGCGATGCCGACGCCGAGGTCGCCGAGGGTGGCCATGTCGGCGTGGACGCGGTCGTCGCGGCGCATCAGGACGGATTCGGTGAGTTCGAGGACGAGGGTGTGCGGGTCGATGCCGGAGCTGCGCAGGGCGCCGCGGACGACGTCGACGAAGCCGGCGTCGCGGAACTGGCGGGCGGAGACGTTGACGTTGACCCGCAGCGGGGGGAGGCCGGCGGCGGCGCGGTCGGCGGAGCTGGCGGCGTGCCAGGCGGCGGCCTCCTGGGCGGCGCGTTCCAGGACCCAGGCGCCGAGGGGGACGATCTGGCCGCTCTCCTCGGCGAGGGCGATGAACTCGTCGGGCAGCACCATGCCGCGCCGCTGGTGCGGCCAGCGGACGAGCGCCTCGAAGGCGACCAGGTCACCGGTGCGCAGGTCGACGATCGGCTGGTAGTACAGCTGGAAGGAGGATTCGGCGATCGCCGCGTCCAGGTTCTCGTTCAGCTCGTGCCGCTCCACCAGCCCGGTCTGGAGGGCGGGCTGGTAGTGGCGCCACTGGCGGCGGCCGGCCGCCTTGGCGGAGTAGAGCGCGAGGTCGGCGTGGGTGAGCAGTTCGGCCGCGTCCACGCTGTCCTCGGTGGTGGCGACGCCGATGCTGGCCGTCACCCGGACGGCGCCCGCGCTCAGCCTGAACGGTTCTGCGAACACCGTCAGCACGGTGTCCGCGATGGCGTCCACGTCGGCCGGGCGCAGCGCGTCCTCGACCAGGACGGCGAACTCGTCGCCGCCGAGCCGGGCGGCGGTGTCCGAGCTGCGCAGCGCGGTGGAGACCCGCAGCGAGACGGCGATCAGCAGTTCGTCGCCGACGGCGTGCCCCTGGGTGTCGTTGACCACCTTGAAGTCGTCGAGGTCGAGGAAGAGCACCCCGGTGACGGCGCCGCTGCGCTCGCCGCGGGACAGCGCGTGGCCGACCCGGTCCAGGAACAGCACCCGGTTGGCGAGGCCGGTGAGGGAGTCGTGGAAGGCCCGGTGGGTGAGTTCGCGCTCCATCTGGCGCTGCTCGGTCACGTCGCGCAGGGTGAGCACCAGGCCGCCGACCGTCGGGTCGGCGCGCAGGTCGTTGAAGCGGACCTCGGCCTCGATCGGGGTCCGGTCCTGCCGCAGCAGCCGCCAGTGCTCACGGGGCTGCTCGCGCAGCGGTTCGTGTGGCGGCGAGTGCGGCTGCTCGCGCAGCGGTTCGTGTGGTGGTGAGTGCTCCGGCGCGTGTGCCGGGGCGGCGTGCGCCGGGGCGGCGTGCACCGGGGCGGCGTCCACCGGGCCGCGCATCCGGGCCAGCGCCTTGCCGACGGCCCGGCTGTCCTCGGGCGGGACGAGCTCGGTGAGCAGGGTGCCGTCCAGGCTGGGGTAGCCGAGGACCCGTTCGGCGGAGGAGGAGGCGTAGCGGACGCCGTCGTCGGCGTCCAGGATCAGGATGACGTCGCTGGCGTTCTGCACCAGGGTGCGGAAGTACAGCTCGCTGTTGCGGCGGTTGACCTCCTGGCTCAGCACGACCCGTTCGACGGCCAGCGCGGCCTGCGCGGCCAGGATCTCCAGCGAGCCCCACAGGCTGGTGAGCTCCTGCGCGGTGCCGGTGACGATGAGCGCGCCGATCAGCGGGTCGCCGGAGGGGCGCTCGTCGAGGGTGAGCGGGCACAGCAGGGCGGAGGGCATGCCGTCGAGGCGGGCGGCGAGGTCGCTGCCGATGTCCTCGACGGGCAGCAGCCGGGTCTCTCGGTAGGCGGCGAGGGCGAGCGCCTCGTCGGAGTCGGTGACGGGGCCGAGGTGGTGCTGGGCGGCGCCGCGTTCGGCGTGCCGCACGTGCAGGACGCCGGCCTCGGTGACGGCGAGCAGGGCGACGTGCCCGGGCTCGGTGGGCATCAGGGTGGAGGCGGTGGCCTGGACGGCGTCCGCGACCTCCTCGACGGTGACGGCCGCGGTGAGTCTGGCGCCGGCCTCGCGCAGGGCCCGCTCGCGGGCGATCGCCTGCCGGCGGGCGACCACGACGACCGCCAGTCGGGCCAGCACCAGCAGGTACAGGAGGGCGGAGAAGGCGCCGATCACGCCGGCGTTGCTGGTGTTGCCGTTCAGCGACTCGATGATCAGGATCGCCGGGGCGATCAGCGAGGCCAGGGTGAGCAGGGCGAGGCGACCGGCGCTCAGGTCGGGTTGCTGGGTGGGGACGGGTCTGGTCAGCTCGACCATGGACGGGTGCAGCGCGGCCGCGCCCCAGGCGGTGTAGAAGGCGGCCCAGCCGAAGTCGACGGGGGTGCCGATGTGCCAGTTGCCGTGCAACTGGATCAGCCCGTACAGGGTGTCCGAGACCAGCATGCCGGCGGTGCCGACGGTGAGCAGTTGCAGCGCCCGGCTGGTGCCGCCGCGCGGGGTCAGCAGTCGCAGCAGCAGGGCGAGGACGACCACGTCGCCGAGCGGGTAGCCGATCGAGACGGCCTTCTGGAACCAGGAGAGGTCGGGGTTGCGGGCGTACGGGAGGATCAGGTAGATCCAGGCGAGCAGCGCCAGGCCCATGGTGAGGATCAGCGCGTCGAGCAGGCCGGCGCGGTCCTGACGGGCCGTGCGCCAGCGGATGAAGCCGAGCACGCCGGCCGCGTACAGCACGAACTCGGCCAGGTAGAAGCCGTCGGCGACGGACGGGAACGGGTTGTGGAGGTGCAGGAACTGGGTCTGGACGACCTGGACGACCTCGCCCGCGGTGAAGCTCAGGTTGGCGAGCGCCAGCACGTACCAGAACAGCGCGTGCGCGGGGCGGTTGAGGCGGACGCCGGCCACGATGGCCGCGCTGCTGCCGAGTCCGATGCCCGTCCACCAGATGATCCGCTGCGAGGGGTTGATGTAGTAGACGCCGGTGAACAGCACCATCCACAGCAGGTAACAGACCATCAGGCGTTGTCGCCGACGTGTCAACGGGGCTACCTCCTCCGCGTCGCCACCCGGCCGGTGGGACGGGGGAGTTCGGGCGAGGACGGGTCTCGGCGGTCGCGGGGTCGTCTCGTCCCGGGCTGACGGGCACACGGCAGCGTCGCGTCCGGTCGGGTTGCGATCGGACGTTCGTCCTGTGCCCTGAGTGCGTATAGTCGGAAATGTCGCACCTCCCAGGAAACTGCCGCCACAGCACGAGGTCAAGCCGGTGGACGACGCAGCAGACAGCGCACAGGGCGTACGAACGGATGTGAACTCCGGGCGTCACGCCGTGGTTCGCAACGACAGCGGTCAGTACGCGATCTGGCCCGGCGACTTGACCGTGCCGGGCGGCTGGCACCTGGTGTACGGGCCGGCCGGCCGCGACGACTGCCGGGCCCACGTGGCCCGCGAATGGCGCCCGCCCGGGCTCGGCTTCCCCGGGCTCGGCTCCCCCGGGGAGCGCGGCCGCGGGCGGGCCGCGGGCGGCGGCGGCACCGTGCCCGGACTGCTGCGCTCCCGCGCCGCGCAGCACCCGGACGCGGTCGCCGTCGCCGCAGACGACGCCACGCTGAGCTACCGCGAGCTGGACCGGCGCAGCGACCGCCTGGCGTGGGCGCTGCGGGCCCGCGGGGTCGGCCCCGAGGAGGTGGTGCCGGTCTGCCTCGAACGCGGCGCGGGCCTGGTCGTCGCCTGGCTCGGCGTACTGAAGGCGGGCGCGGCGCTGCTGCCGCTGGACCCGGCGTACCCGGCGCGGCGCCTGGCCCGGCTGGTCGAGGACAGCGGGGCGCGGGTGGCGGTCACCGAGGGCGGGGCGCTGCCGGGCGTCGAGCCGCTGCCGGTGGACGGCGTGGACGGTGCGGGCGGGCCCGACGGCGCCGGTGAGCTCGACGGTGCCGGGCCCGACGACCTCGCCTACCTGATCTACACCTCCGGCACCACCGGCACCCCCAAGGGCGTCCCCGTCACCCACCGCGCCCTGGTGTTCACCCTCGACCGGGTCGTCCACGCCTACGGCCTCGCCCCCGGCGAACGCGTGCTGCAACTCGCCGCGCTCGGCTTCGACACCGCACTGGAGCAGGTCTTCGCGACCCTGCTCGCCGGGGCCACCCTCGTCCTCGGCGGCGGCCGCACCTGGGCGCCCACCGAACTCGTCCACCGGATGCGCGGACTCGGCCTCGCCGTCGCCGACCTCACCCCCGCCTACTGGCACCACGTGCTCACGCTGCTCCCGCCCGGCGGGCCCGGCCCGGAGGGGCTGCGGCTGGTCGTCGTCGGCGGGGACGTCGTGCACGCCGACGACTGCCGCAGCTGCCTGGACCGGCTGCCCGGCGTCCGGCTGGTCAACGCCTACGGGGTCACCGAGGCCGCCGTCACCTCCACGCTCTGCGAGGTCACCCCCGCCCTGCTGGACGCCGGCGGCCCGGGCGGCCCGGCCGCGCCGGTGCCGATCGGCCGACCGCTGCCCGGCGTGCGGGTGCACGTCCTGGACGCCCGGCTGTCCCCCGTACGGCCCGGCGAGAAGGGCGAGATCCACCTCGGCGGGCCCGGCCTCGCCCGGGGCTACTGGCGCGCCCCCGTGGCGACCGCCGAGGCCTTCGTCCCCGACCCGTACGCGCCGGTGCCCGGCGAGCGGATGTACCGCACCGGCGACGCCGGGCGCTGGCGGGCCGACGGGCAGCTGGAGATCCTCGGCCGCTTCGACGACCAGGTGAAGGTGCTCGGCCACCGCGTCGACCCCGCCGAGATCGAGGCCGCCCTCGCCGCCCACCCCGACGTCCGGCAGGCCCGGGTCGCCGCCGACGGCGGCGACCCCGACGGGGGCCGCGCGCTCACCGCCTACTACACGCTCGCCGACCACGCCGACGCCGCGGCCGGTGCCGGGGCCCGCCGCGACCGGCTCCGCGCCTACCTGGCCGAACGGCTGCCGGAGTACATGCTCCCGGCCGCCTTCGTGGCGCTGGACCGCATGCCGCTCACCCCGGCCGGAAAGGTCGACCGCCGCCGGCTGCCGCACGCCGAGCCGCGCACCCCGGGCCGGGCCGACGCGGGCGGCACCGGGGCGGCGGGCGGCGGGGGAGCCGTCGAGGACGCCATCGGGCAGCTGTGGGCCGAACTGCTCGGCGTCGAGGACGTCGGCCCCGCCGACGACTTCTTCGCGCTCGGCGGCAACTCGCTGCTGGCCATGGAGATGCTCGCCCGCGCCCGGATTATGCTCGGCCTCGACGTCACCCGCGTCCGCGCCCTCACCCGCGCCCTGCTGCGCGACGCCACCCTGCGCGCCTTCGCGGCCGCCGTCCAGGCCGCCCGCACCGCCGGCCCCAGCCCCGGCCCCGGCGAGGCCGCCGTCGACTGGGCTGCCGAGGCCCGGCTCACCCTCCCCGTCCGGCAGTCCTGGAGCCCGGCGCCCAGCCGCGCCGAACCCGCCGAGATCCTGCTCACCGGCGCCACCGGCTTCTGCGGCGCCCACCTGCTGCACGCCCTGCTCGCCACCACCCGGGCCCGGATCCACTGCCTGGTCCGCGCCCCCGACGAGGAGCACGCGCTGGAACGCCTGCGCGCCGCCCAGCAGCGCTTCCTGCGGCACGACCTCACCGACACCCGGGTGGTGCCGCTGGTCGGCGACCTCGCCGCACCCCGACTCGGGCTGACGCAGCGTCAGTTCGACGGGCTGGCCGGGAGTCTGGACGCCGTCCACCACCTCGGCGGGCAGGTCAACTTCCTCTACCCGTACCACCAGCTGCGCGCGCCCAACGTCGGCGGCACCCGCGAGATCATCCGCCTCGCCGGGCTCAGCCGGGGCGTGCCCGTGCACTACCTGTCCACCCTCGCCGTGCTGGCCGGCTTCGGCGCGGCCGGCGTCCGCGAGGTCACCGAACGGACCCCGCTCGCCCACCCCGACCGGCTCGGCGTCGGCTACGTCGAGAGCAAGTGGGTCGCCGAACAACTGCTGCACGAGGCGGCCGCCGCCGGGCTCCCGGTCACCGTGCTGCGCACCAGCGACGTCACCGGCGACCTCGCCACCGGCGTGATGAACACCGGCACCGAGATCTGCGCGCTCATCGCGTACCTGGCGGACAGCGGCACCTGCCCGGACGTGCTGCTGCCGCTCGACTTCGTCCCGGCCGACCGCTTCGCGCGCGCCGTCGCCCACATCGCCGCCCACGCCCCCGCCGACGGCGAGGTCTACCACCTCACCTCGCCGCGCCCCGCCGACCTCGCCGACCTCGCCGAACGGCTCCGGGCCCGAGGCCACCCGATCGCCGAACTCCCGTACGGTGACTGGGTGCAGGGCCTGGTCCGGTTCGCCGCCGGGCACCCCGCCCACCCCGTCACGCCGTTCGTCCCGCTGTTCGTCGACCGCGCCCCCGGATCGGCGCTGTCGATCAGCGAGCTGTACTTCCGGCCCGTCTTCCCGCTGTTCGACCGCGCCAACACCAATGCCGCGCTCGCCGGCAGCGGGATCGACCTGCCCGCCGTCGACGCCGGCCTGCTCGACCACTACCTGGGCCGGCTGGCGGCGGAGGGCTTCCTCGGGCCGCCGGCATGAGCCCCTTCGACGGGCTGGACGTCCAACGGGGGCCCGGGGACGGGCCGGTGGCGTTCGGCGCCGGTCTCGGCGCGCCGGACCTGCTGGCGGCGTACCGTCGGGGCCTGTTCCCGATGCCCGCGGCGGACGAGTATGCCGGCGCCTACAACGAGGCGCGCTACGAACAGGCCGTCGAGGCGGGCGAGGTGATGCTGCTGCCCGGCGGGGACGACCCGTACGCGCTGGCCTGGTGGTCGCCCGACCCCCGGCCCGTCCTGCCGCCCGACGGCGTCCGGCTCGGCAGCCGCCTCGCCCGGCGGCTGCGCCACCGGCCGCAGTGGTGGACCAGCGCCGACCGGGCCTTCGGCGAGGTGCTGGCCCGCTGTGCCGAGGGCCGCCAACCAGCCTGGCTGACGGGTGAGTTGAGGGCCGCACTGGAGCAGCTGCATGTGCTCGGGGCCGCCCACAGCGGCGAGGTGTGGGAGGGCGAGGAGCTGATCGGCGGGGTGTTCGGCGTCGCCGCCGGGCCCGTCCTCAGCCTCGACTCGATGTTCCACCGCCGCCCCGACGCCGCCCGCGTCGCCGTCGCCGACCTCGGGGTGCGCTTCGGCGCGGCCGGCGGGCGGCTGCTCGACGCCCAGTGGGACAGTCCGCACATCCGCAGCCTCGGCGCCGAGCCGGTACCCCGCTCCCGGTACCTGGCCGAGCTGGCGGCGGACGCCGTGGTGGGCCCGCTGCCGGGAGCTCCGCTGCCCGTGGCCCGGCTGGTCTGACCTGCGCCTTTTACCTTGCTTGGCCTGTCTTCGACAAACTTATTCCCCGTCAGTAACATGACGCCGCGTGTTCAAAAGCTCCATAGGCAGGGCCCTCGGCCCCGCCCTCCTCACCCTCGCCCTCGCCGGGGTCGCCGCCTGCGGGCCGACCACCTCCGGCACTCCGCAGGCCGCCGCCGGCACCACCGAAGCGGCCGTCACCACCGGCACGACCACGACCACGACCACGACCACGGCCGCCGCCGGCGGCCAGGCCCCGACGGCCCCGGCCGCCGGCACCCCGCGCGCCCGGGCCGCCGCCGCCCCGACCACCGCGGCCGCCACCGCACGGCCGACCGGTGCCGCCGGTGCGCCGGTCACCGCCGCCCCGGCCGGCGACCGGCAGGCCGCCGTCGCCGCCCCCGCCAAAGACGGCGGCGCGGCCACCCCCGCCGGGCAGAACCTCCAGCTCACCGCTTACGACCCGGCGGGCGGCACGGCCGTCCTCTCGGCGCCACCGGCAGCCGGGCCCACCGCGACCGCCGGCGCGACGCCGACCCCCGCCCCCGCCGTCCAGCCCGGGCAGCTCATCGCCAGCCCGCCCACCGCCGCCGCGCCCCAGGGTGCGCTGGTCGCCGTCACCGGCGTCCGCCCCGGCGTGGGCGCCAGCCTCAACCTGACCACCCGCCCCGCCACCCTCGCCGAACTCCTCGGCGGCACCGAGGCCGACGGCCAGGTGCCCGTCGACCCGCACGGCATCACCGTCACCCCGCTGGTCAAGGACCTCAAGGCCGTCGTCGGTGCGGACGGCGGCGGCGTGAAGGCCGACGCCTCCGGCACCCTGGAGGTCGACGTCAAGGCCCCCGTCCCGCTGCCCGACGGCGCGAGCGTGGACGCCTCCGGCTCCCTCCAGCTGCACCCGGCCGTCCACTTCGCCTACCACGGCGCCGCCGCCGGCAGCCCGCGCACGGCCTCCATCGGCTTCGACCTCGGCGCCCACGCCCAGTGGAAGGTCACCGGCGACGTCGCGCGCAGCACCGGCGCCGCGCCCGTCCGGCTGCCCTTCGCCACGTTGCAGGCCAGCCCGGTTCTCACCGTCGCCGGACTGCCCGTCGTGGTCAACCTGAAGCTCACCTGCTACCTGGAGGTTAGCGCCGACGGCCAGGTCCACCTGGAGGCCGAACAGGAGGCCACCGGCACCTGGGCCGTCCGCGCCGACTACACCGGCGGCAAGGGCTGGACCCCGACCACCGACGCCGACACCAAGGTCTCCCCGATCCGGGTGCGCCTCACCGGCAAGGCCGGCGTGCGGGCCGCGCTCGGCGCCGAGGTCTCCGTCGGCCTCTACGACACCGTCGGCGTCCAGACCACCGTCGCCCCCTACCTGCGGGCCCAGGCCGAGGGCTCGCTGACCGCCGACTCCTCCGGCAACCCGCCGCAGGCCCAAGGGAGTTGGTCGCTGGTCGGCGGCGTCGACCTGACCGGCTCGCTGCTCGCCCACCTCAAGGTCTTCGGCACCCCGGTCATTGAGGGCACGTACCCGCTGCCGCCGTTCCACCGCGAATGGCCCCTGGCGGCGGGCTCCGCGGCCCTGCCGTCCCCGCGCCCGAGCAGCTGACCCGGGCACGCCCCGGGCTCGGGGTCCGGTTACTGCTCGGGCGGTACGCCGGGCAGCGGGGCTACTGCTCCTGACGTACTTCTGACGTACCGGCAGTTCGTGTCCCAGGGCGATGATCCGGTGCCGGGTGCGCTGGAAGGCTGACGCGCAGGAAGTCGGCCTGACCGACTTCCTGCGCATCCGCACCCATCACCGCCAGGAGACCGCATGACCACCCCCAAGGCCCTGCGCCGCGTCGCGGCCGCGGGCCTCGCCCTGACCGCCTGCCTCGCCACGGCGCCCGCCGCCACGGCCGCCGCCGAGCGCGACGACGGCCCCGCGAGCGCCGCAGCCGGACTCGACCGCTACCACCACCAGCGCCTCGACTGGCGCAGCTGCGTCCTGGGACCCGACGACGAGGTGGGCCGCGGCCTGGAGAGCGCGGGCGCGCGCTGCGCGGACGTGACCGTGCCGCTCGACTACAGCGACCCCCGGGGGCGGACCGTCACCGTCGCGATCTCCCGGCTCAAGGCCACCGACACCCGGCACCGGATCGGCTCCCTCCTGCTCAACTTCGGCGGCCCCGGCGGGCCGGGCCTCGCCAACTCCGTCCTGGTGCGCGGGGCGATGAAGGAGACCGGCGCCCGCTACGACGTGATCGGCATGGACCCGCGCTTCGTCGGCCGCAGCACCCCGCTGGACTGCGGCCTGCCCGCCGCCCCCGGTCTGCCCTCGGCCGGCCCCGACCGGGCGGGCTTCGACAGCCAGACGGCGCGGGCCAAGAGCGTGGCCGACAAGTGCCGGGCCACCAACGGCTCGGTGCTGCCGTTCGTCACGACCCGCAACACGGCCCGCGACCTGGACGTCGTCCGGGCCGTGCTCGGCGAGCGGAGGATCTCCTACCTCGGCTACTCGTACGGCACCTACCTGGGCACGGCCTACACCCAGCTGTTCCCCGGCCGCTACGACCGGGTGGTCCTCGACGGGGCGATCGACCCGCGCAGCTACAACCCCCGGCTGATGCGGGGCACCGAGAACGAGCACGAGCGGGCGCTCGACAGTTGGGCCGACTGGGCGGCCGCGCACCACGCCGACTACGGCCTCGGCGACACCCGCGCGCAGGTGCGCGCCACGATCGACCGCGTCGTCGCGGCGGCCGAGCGGGAGCCGCTCACCGTCGGCACCGCCCCCGACGTCTTCCGGCTCGACGGCAGCCAGGTGCCCGCCCTGCTGTTCGCCGGGCTCGCGAGCGACCTCGACCCGGCGCGGGCGGGCCTCGCCGAGCAGCTGTCCGTCCTGGCCAAGGCCGCCGACGGGCAGCCCACCCGGGTGTCGCCCGGCTTCGCCGCCTTCCTGCGGGAGGCGTTCACCAGCGCGGGTTCGGCCACCGGCAGCGTGCAGACCGCCATCCTGTGCGCGGACGTGGCCGCCCCGCGCGACCCCGAGCAGTACTGGCGCGACATCGAACGCGGCCGCGCCGCCCACCCGCTGTTCAGCCCGATGACCGAGAACATCACCCCGTGCGCGTTCTGGGACGCGCCGCGCGAGGAGCCGACCCAGGTCCGGCGCGACACCGCGGCCCTGCTCGTGGCCGCCAGCGGCGACCCGCGCACCCCGTATCGGGGCAGCGTCGCCCTGCACGGCATGCTGCCCAGCTCCCGGCTGGTCACCCTCGACGGAGCCTTCCAGCACGCCGGCTTCGGCGTCTACGGCAACGCCTGCGTCGACGACTCGGTGAACACCTACCTGGCCACCGGCCGCCTCCCGGGCAGGGACCGCACCTGCGCCAAGTAGGCCTCGCGGGCCTTCCGGCCTTCCGGCCTTCCCGGACGGGCCGACGTCCCTGAACGGGACGGAGGCACCTGGCCCTTCCCCGCCCGCCGGTCAGATCCAGTTCCGGTCGCGGGCCGCCAGCGCGGCCTGGAACCGGTTCGGCGCACCGAGCCGGCGCATCAGCGCCGCGACGTGGCCGCGGTAGGTGCGCAGCGACATGTCCAGGGCGCGTGCCCCGGCCTCGTCCTTGTCGACGCCGGCCATGGTCCGCAGGACCTCTCGTTCGGTCGGGTTCGGCAGGGTGTCCCCGAGCTCGCAGGACTGTGCCCAGTGGCGCTCGAACTGGGTCAACAGGAGGGCCAGCAGCCCGGGTTGGCGGACGACCAGGGCGCCCCGGGTGATGTCGTGCGGGTCGGTCGCGACCAGGGCGGTCCGCCGGTCGAAGATCACCATCCGGTGCAGCGGCCTGGCGGTGCCGCGCACCTGGGCGCCCTGTTCCGCCAGCTCCCCGGCGAAGCGGCTGATCCGCCGGCAATCGAGCGCGCTGCTGTGCAGGATGGTCCGCATCCGCAGGCCGCGCCGCAGGTACTTCAGGTCGGAGGTCCGGACGGCGTCGAGCGCGGCGGAGATGATCGGCCCCGGATGGGTGGTCAGGCGCTCCTCGCGGGCGAAGAACGACAGCTCGTCGATGCACGCGATCACCTGGTCGATGCCGTCGACGCGCTGCAACTCGCCGGACGGCGCCCGCTGTCCGGCCCGGTGGTCCTCCAGCAGTCCGTCCACCAGGTGACGGGCGGAGACGACCTGCCGGATCTCCTCCTGCAGCCCGTCGAGCCGGCGCCGGGCCAGTCGTTCGACCGCGGCTCCCGGGTCGACGCCGTCGAACACGGGCGGATCGCTCGCGGCGATCGCCAGGCCCAGCTCCCGGAGCCGCAGGACGGCGGCCGCGGCGGTGTCCCGGTCGAGTCCGCAGCCGAGGGCGATCGCGGTGATTCCGATTCCGGGGGAGCGCAGGAGTAGCCGGTAGACCGACTCCTCCCGGGTGCTCACGCCCAGTACTGCCAGTGCGTTGCCTTCCACGCGGGTGCCCTCGGGGTGTCGAAGCGGGGACGGCGGCCCGGGTGGGCCGCCGCAGGAGAGTGATCGTCCATCAGCCGCCGGGGGCTCCCCAGGGACCTCCGCCCCGATCGGAGGGGACCAACGTCCCGGGGCCCGCAGCACGTTGCACGCGGGTCGTGCAGGCAGTTCCGCCGGGAGCGGGCTCTGGCCGGGCCCGGCCGTCGCTAGGTTGGTTCGTGTCCGCAGGGACAAGCCCGACGGGGGACACCGCAGTTGCGGCTGTCGGGTGCAGGACGCCGGGCCGCCGGAGCGGGAGGGGGACTCCGGCGGCCCGGCCGCCCGGGTCCGCACTTCGTCCGGCGGGCCATAGGCCGGGCCTATGGCGCCATAGAGCGGCCACCCCCACCCGGTTCCGGAGCTCACATAGGAGAAGAAGCAGCAGTGAAGTGGACATGTGCGATCCGCGCGGCAGCCGTCGTGCTCTCGACCGGGGTGCTGGCGGTCGGCGGGCTCGCGCCGACGGGGGCGGCCGGATCGGAGGGCGGTTCCGGCGGTGCCTGCGCCGGGGTCGACACCGGTGTGACCGTGACGGGGGAATCCGACGTCATCCAGGGCCGTACCGTCGAGCTGGGCGATGACGAGGGCGACCGGATGTTCGGCGGGCTGTTCGAGATGGTGACCGATAAGGCGGTCCACCTGTCCGGATACTCGCTCGACGCCCGGTCCGAGCTGAAGGACGACGCGGTCTATCGCGAGACCGGCCCGTCCGAGGCGCCCCTGCTGAAGGGCAATCCCGAAGCGGGGAAGGTCAACTGGATCCTGCGCAACGGGTACCCGAGGGCCTCCGCGAGTGAGCTCGGCGCACTGGTCGGCGGCGAGCTCTCCGAGGCGGGGGCGGGCGGCGCGACCCAGGCCGCCATCTGGCGCATCACGAACCACGTCAAGGGGGTCCTCCCGGGAGACCCGGTCGCCACCAGGCTCGTGGACTACCTGGTGTCCCACGCCGAGGACGTCGAGGAGCCCGCCGCCCCGCTCGCCCTCGCCCCCGGTGCCGTGACCGGGGCCGCGGGATCTCCGCTCGGGCCGATCGCGGTCACCTCCACCGGCGGTCCGGTCGGCGCGTCCCTCGGCCCGGCGGCGGGCGCGGTCCTGACCGACCGTGCCGGAAACGTCCGCTCCGACGACTGCGGCTCCCTCACCGAGCCCGCCGCGAACGGCGACGCGCTCTTCGTGACGGCCCCGGCCGGTGCACGGTCGGGCAGCGCGACCGTCTCGGCGACGGCGTCGCTCCCGGCCGTGGCGGGCCGGGCGCTCCTCAGCCCCGGCAGCAAGCCGCTGATCCTCGTGGGCGGTGGTCGGATTCCCGTCGGTGCGAGTGCGCGGGTGAGCTGGACGGCGGCGGACGCCTCGCCCTCGCCCACTGCCACCCCGAGCGCCACCCCGAGCGCCACCCCGAGCGCCTCGGCGAGCGCGAGCGCGAGTCCGGGTACGGGTACGGGCCTCGGCGAGTCCGCCGCGTCGACCGCCTCGGGCAGCCCGAGCCCGAGCCCGACTACGAGCCCGAGCCCGACTACGAGCCCGAGCCCGACTACGAGCCCGAGCCCGACTACGAGCCCGAGTACGGCCCCCGGCGGGCCGCTCGCCTCCACCGGGGCGGGTGACGGCGTCCTGTTCGCCGCCGTGGTCGGCCTCGGGCTGCTGCTGCTGGGCGGTGGAGCGGTGCTGTTCCACGAGCGACGCCGCCGCCGCAACGGCGCCTGAGCGCGGTCGCGGGGAGCGGGACGTCGGAGCCGCCGACTTCCCGTTCCCCGCGCCCGCCCGGTTCGGCCCGATCTCCCCTACTCTTCCTCCATGCTGTCTGTGGTGGTGGCCCCCTGGGCGGGCGAGGCGGAGCCGGTGTTCGTGCGGGCGCCGGACGAACTGCATGATGCCGCGAGCACGATGAAGGTCGCGGTGTTGGCGGCGCTCGCCCGTGGCGGGGTGGATCTCGATGCCGAGGTGCCGGTGGTGAACCGGTTCGAGTCAGTGGTAGGCGGGGAGTTCGGCAACGATCCCGACTGGGACAGCGATCCGCTGCCGTGGGAGCTGCTGGGCACGCATGTGCCGCTGCGGCTGCTCGCCGAGCGGATGATCACGCACTCCTCCAACCTGGCCACCAACCTGTGCCTGGCCCGGGTCGACCGGGCGGCGGTGGCCGAGGCGTGGCGGCGGGCCGGGGCGACGCGCAGCGCGAGCCCGCGCGGGATCGAGGACTACGCGGCGCGCGACGCCGGGGTGCACAACCTGGTGAGCGCGCGGGACTTGGTGCGGCTGCTGCACTCCCTGGGCGGGGAGCCGGAGTTGCTGGCGCTGCTGGAGCGCAACGCGTTCCGGGTGGATCTGGCGGCGGGCCTGCCGCCGGACACCCGGATCGCCTTCAAGAACGGCTGGGTGCCGGGCGCCCGGCACAGCGTGGGCCTGGTCCACCCGCAGGACTGCCCGCCCTACCTGATCGCGGTCTGCTACACCGGCCCGCTGGCCTCGGGTGAGGATCGTACGGACCCGGCGGCCCGGCTGCTGGCCCGGGTCTCGGCGGCGGTGTGGCAGCGGCGGCACGAGCTCGCCGGCGCGTGAGCCGACGCGTGAGCCGGCGCGTGACCCGGCCGCCGGCCTGCTGCACGGGGCTGTGCAGCAGGCCGGACAGGGGCCTCAGTACGGCTGGACGAGGACGTGGGCGGCGCCGGGGATGCCGACCTTGAGGAGTTCGTCCTCCTCCGGGGTGGTGGGCATGCCGGTCTCCTGCTTGAGGATGGCCCGGGAGAGCGCCTGGACCCACATGGCGCGGGGTCGGCGGCGCTCCTCCCAGGTGGCGAGCGCGGCGGGCACGGTCTCGGCGGCGTCCAGGCTCTGGGCGAGGACGAGGGCGTCCTCGACGGCCATCGCGGCGCCCTGGGCGAGGTGCGGGGTGGAGGCGTGGGCGGCGTCGCCGGCGAGTGCGATCCGGCCGACGTGCCAGGGCTCCTCGACGCTGACCTGGGAGATCCGCGAGTAGACCACGGCGGACGGGTCGGTGACCTGGGTGAGGGCCTCGGCGATCGGGCCGCCGAAGCCGGCCAGGCGTTCGGCGAGCTGCTCGTGGGCGTGCCCGGGGTCGGGCCGGAAGTCCTCGGCCTCGGCGAACACCGAGCCCAGGTACATGAGGTCGTCGCTGATCGGGGTGAGCAGCGCCTTGGCCTTGAGGTTGCCGGTGGACATCACCACGCCCTGGACCTCGGGTGAACGCGGCAGGGTGACGCGCCAGTTGGCGAAGCCGGTGTACTCGGGCGCGTACTTCTCCCCGTAGAGGCGCTTGCGCAGCGGGGAGCCGATGCCGTCGAAGCCGACGACGAGGTCGTAGCGGCCGCGGTGCCCGTCGGTGAGGGTGGCGTCGACGCCGTCGGCGTCCTCGGCGAGGTCGGCGATGGTGGTGCCGAAGCGCAGGGTGGCGCCGGCCCGGGTGGCGGCGGTGGCGAGCACCTGGGCGAGGGCGGGGCGGGGGATGCCGTTGTTCGAGGGGGCGTCGCCCATCCGGGGCTGCGGGATCTTGGCGAGGGTGGCGCCGGTCGGGTCGCAGATGGTCAGCACCTCCCATTCGAAGCCGGCGGCGAGGCAGTCGTCGAGGACGCCGATCTCGCGCATCACGTGGAGGGCGTTGGAGGGCTGGATGATGCCGACGCCGAGGGCTTCCAGCTGGTCGCGCAGTTCGGCGACGTCGACGTGGTGGCCGCGCTTGGCGAGGGCGGTGGCGAGGGTGAGCCCGCCGATGCCGCCGCCGTGGACGAGGACGCGCAGGGGTGAGGTCATGGGGTGGCTCCTGGGGAAGGGAGGTGGTTCAGCCGACGTTCAGCCGACGGGGGCGGCGGAGAGGTCCATCAGGTGGTCGACCAGGGCGAGCAGCAGGTCGCGTCCGAAGGCGCGTTCGCGGACGTCGCCGAGGAGCATCGGCACCTGCGGGTCCAGGTCGAGGGCGGCCCGGATCTCGTCGGGGGTGCGGGTGTTGTGGCTGTGGAAGCAGTTGATGGCGACGACGAAGGGGATGCCCCGGCTCTCGAAGAAGTCGATGGAGGCGAAGCTGGTGTCGAGCCGGCGGGTGTCGGCGATGACGATGCCACCGAGGGCGCCGTTGACGAGGTCGTTCCACATGAACCAGAAGCGTTCCTGCCCGGGGGTGCCGAACAGGTAGACGACGAGGTCCGGGCTGACGGTGATCCGGCCGAAGTCGAGGGCGACGGTGGTGGTGTCCTTCTGGTCGACGCCGGACAGGTCGTCCACGCCGACGCTGGCCCGCGTCAGGTACTCCTCGGTGCGCAGCGGGGTGACCTCGCTGACGGAGCCGACGAGGGTGGTCTTGCCGACGCCGAAGCCGCCCGCGATGAGGATCTTGACGGCGGCCGGCGCGGTGGCGACGCCGGCGTCGGCGGCACTGCTGGGGTGGGGTGTTGCCATGGTTCAGAGTCTCCGGAGTCCTTCGCGAACGGCCGTGAGCAGGCCGAGGTCCACGCCTCCGGCGGCCCGGGCCACCGAGAGCGGTGCCCTGGCCCGCAGCAGGCCCTGGGCGACCAGGTCGCCCAGCAGGATCTTGGTGACCGAGACCGGGAGGTCCAGGCCGGCCGACACCTCGGCGACGGCGGCGGGCCGCCGGCAGTGGTCGAGGATCATCCGGTGCTCGGGCTGGAGGCCGCGGGCACCGGCGCGGCTGCCCCGCGCCAGGGCCCGGTCGGCCTCGTCCTCGACGGTGGTGAGCACGGTGATCAGGGTGAGGTCGTCGCGCTCGGGGGCGGTGCGGCCGCGGGTGATGGTGTACGGGCGCACCATGGCGCCCGACTCGTCCTCGGCGTCCTCGTCCGTCAGTTCGCTCCAGTGCGGGACCCCGCCGCGCTGCCCGTTCCCGTTCCCGCTACCGCTCCCGTTTCCGTACGGGCCCACCGGTGTCAGCTCCGGTTCCGGGCGGCGAAGGCGTCGAAGCCGGCGGGGGAGGCGGCGCCGGCCTCGGCCCGCACCGGGGTGGTCATCTTCTGGCCGACCTGCTGCACCAGGGTGTGCATGGCGACCGACATGACCTCGGCGTCGACCTCCTGGGAGGCGACGACGGCCAGGTGGGTGCCCTGGGCGGCGGCGATGATGAACAGCCAGCACTCGGCGAGTTCGACGATCACCTGGTGGACGGCCCCGCCGTCGAAGAGCTGGCCGACGCCGCGGGCCAGGCTCTGCTGGCCGGTGGCGACGGCGGCGAGGCGCTCGGCGTCGGCCCGTTCGATGGTGCGGGAGTGGCTGACGACCAGGCCGTCGTCGGAGAGCAGGACGGCGTTCCTGGTCCCGGGCACCGAGTCGACGAGTCCGTCCAGCAGCCAGTCCAGGTCCTGGTGGGTGGCGATCGTTCGGTTCATGACTGGTCATCCGTTCGTGTGGTTCGGGGGTCCGCGGCCGGCAGGGCCCAGGGGGAGGGGCCGGACGCGGGCGTCGGGGAGCCGGCGGGGGCGGTGGGGGGAGCCGGTGGGGTCACGGCCCCGGGCAGCGGGTGCTCGCCGCTGTCCTGGGCGCGGGCGGCACGGGACTGGCGCTGGAAGGCGCCGATCGTCGCACCGGAGCGCTTCGCCGGGCGCTGGAAGGGGCCGCCGGCGGGCTCGGTGCCCTGGGCGGCGGATTCGGCGCGGGGCCCGGCGGCGGGCTCGGCCCACTGCGGGCGGGGCGCCGGCGGGACGCGCAGTTCGGCGGCCAGGCTGGCCTGCCGGACGCGCTGGGGCAGCGGGGGCTGCTCGGTCTCGGTGGGGCTGAGCGGCACCGCGGAGGCGTACTCGCGGCGCTGACGCCGTTCGGCCAGCCGGTAGTGGTCGGCCGGGCGGTACTGCTCGTCGGCGTACGGGGCCTCGGCGTCGGTGACCCGGGCGTAGGCGATGTCCGGGTAGGCGGGCACGTCGTGCGAGGGCCGCTGGTCGGCCGGGGCGTCGGGGGCCGGGGAGCTGTGCTCGATCGGCTGCTCGGCGTACGGGGCGGCGTACGGGGTGGGGAACGGCGCGGGCTCGGCGGCGGGCGCGGCCTCGGGCTGGACGTACTCGACGTGGCCGAAGGCCTGGACGGGGGCGGTCAGCGGGTCGTGCGGGAACTGCTGGGTCTGCGGGAGCTGCTGGGTCTGCCCGAGCGGTTCGACGTGCCCGACCGGTTCGACGTACCCGAGCGGTTCGGCGTACCCGGGCTGCTCCACGTGCTGGACCTGCCCGAAGGCCTCGACCTGCCCGAACGCCTCCACCGGCGGGAAGGACTCCACCGGCGGGAAGGAGTCGGCCGCGGCGAAGGTCTCCACGGGCGGGAGGGGCTCCGCCGGCGCGAAGGACTCTCCCGGCGGGAAGGAGTCCACGGGCGCGACCGGCGGCCCCGCCGGCGCCGGCGCCGGGGCCTCGTTGGAGGCGGTGAGCAGCGCCTTGCGGGAGCGCCGCACGAGCGGGATCGGTTCGACGGGGGCGTCGTCGGGCAGTCCGGCGTCGCCGTCGATGACGAGCTCGTCGGGGACGAGCACGACGACCCGGGTGCCGCCGAAGGCCGACGGCCGGAACTCGATCTTGAGTCCGTGGTGCGCGGCCAGCCGGGCGATGACGTAGAAGCCGAGGCGGACGTCGTCCGCCCGGGCGAGCACGTCGGTGCGGGGCGGGCGGCTCATCAGTTCGTTGGCGGCGTCGTACTGCTCGGGGTCCATGCCGAGGCCGCGGTCCTCGATCTCGACGGCGAGTCCGCGGCCGACCATGGCGGCCCGGACCTCGACCGGGGTGGGCGGCTTGGAGAAGGTGGTGGCGTTCTCCATCAGCTCGGCGAGCACGTGCGCGACCGGTCCGACGGCCCGCTCGGACAGCCACGGGTGGCCCTCGACGTCGATCATGATCCGGCGGTAGTCCTGCACCTCGCCCTGCGCGGCGCGCAGCACGTCCAGCAGCGGGACGGGCTTGCGCCAGCGCCGCTGCGGCTGGCCGCCGGCCATGATGACGAGGTTCTCCTCGTAGCGGCGCAGGCGGGCGGTGAGGTGGTCGAGGTCGAACAGGCCCTCCAGGACCTCCGGGTCCTCGTGCTTGCGCTCCAGCTCGTCGAGCTTGCGCAGCTGGCGGCCGATCAGCAGCTGGGTGCGGCGGGCGATGCGCTGGAGCAGCCGCTCGAAGCCGCGGTGCTGTTCGGCCTGCTTGACGGCGGCCTCGACGGCGGAGGCGCGGGCCAGGTTGAGGGCCTGGCCGAGGCGGGCGAGCTCGTCGGTGCCGTTGCCGTGCGGGCCGGCGGTGATGGTGCGGGAGTCGGTCTCGACGTCGACCTGCTCGCCGCGGCCGAGGCGTTCGACGACCTCGGGGAGGGTGCGCTCCATCTCCTCGGCCTGGGTCTGGAGCTCCTTGATGCGCCGGCGCAGCGAGCGGCTGAGCCGCCAGGAGGCGATGATCACCGCGACGACGGTGATCAGGCCGACGACGGTGGTCAGGACGACCGTGGTGAGGAGGGAGAGGATGGTGCCCTTGCCGACGTCGACGATGCCGCTGGTGCGGGTCTCGATGACCTTGACCAGCTGCGGGTTGAGCTGGTCGAGGGCCTGGCGCCACTGGTCCTGGGCGGCGGGGAGTCTGACGGTGCCGTTGGCCTCGGCCGCGGTGGGCTTGGTGAGCGACTGCTCGACGGCGGCCTTGGCCTGCCAGGCGGGGCTGTTCATCAGGTCGTGCCAGGCGGCGGACTCGCCGTCCGGGATGTACGGGACGACCTGGACGGCGAAGAGGTGCTCCTGCGCCCCGACGGACTGCTGGACCTGCTGGTAGTCGGTGACGGTGAGCCGCCCGGTGGGCCAGCCGCGGGCGAGGATGGCGTCCTCGCGGGCGAGCATCTCCTTGGCCCAGAAGGCGTTCACCAGGGTCTTGGAGATCCAGGTGACCTCGCCGGTGTCGACGTGGCTGAGTGCGGTGAACAGCCGCAGGTCGACGGCGATCAGGTCGGTGTAGTACGTGTAGAGGGTCTGCTGGTCGATCGAGCCGTGGTCGACGGCGGCGCGCTGTTCGGCGAGCTTGCCCATCGCCTGGCGGGCCTCGGTGACGGCGGTGCGGACCTCTTCGGGGGCGCTGTCGGCGGTCTCGCCGGAGAGGACCTGGAACTGGCGGACCGCGTCGTCGGTCTGCTGGCGCTGGCGGCGCAGCTGGTCGGTGTTGCCGCCGGGCCGGGCGAGCGCCTCGGCGCTGAGCCGGCGTTCTTCCTGGAGGCTGTAGTAGACGATGTTGGACGGCTGGCCGGCCTTCTGGGCGAGCAGGCCCTGGGCGGCCTGGCGCTGGAAGGCGAAGACGGTCTCGCCGCTGGTGACCGCCCACAGGGCGGCCAGGGCGATGCTGGGGACGACGGCGAGGACGAGCAGCGCCGTCCGCAGTGACAGGCGCGGACGCCTGCGGGGGGCCTTCGGCGTCGGGGGCCGCCGATTCGCACGCGCGCGCAGAGCAGTCTCCTTGGGGATGGCGGCCGGCCTGAGCGGGGCGGGCCGTCCGGGGCACGGGCTTGACGAGGCGATACTAGTCATACCGTGTGATTGGAGTGAAAGTGCGTTCGCCGCCTGGACCGTGGTCACACACGCTCCGGACACAATGTCATCTGACGGTTGATCGTACGTGCTCGAAGCATCCCAGTTCGGAGCGGGTTGACGAGGCGTCGGCCGCCGGAGCGGGCGGCCGGGTGGCCGCTGTGTGAAAACTGTGTGCCCGCGCTCCGGATATCGCCCCCGGCCGCTCCACCCGCCCCGCCTGCCCCGCTCAGTCGGCCAGCAGGCGCGACCGGGTGGCCTCCAGCTCGGCCGCCAGCACCCGCCCGGCCTCCTCGGGGTCGCCCCGGTGCAGCGCCCCGACGAGCTCCGCGTGCGACGCGTAGCCGTGGTTCGGGTCCCCGCTGCGCAGCCCCAGCACCCCCACCAGGGCCACCAGGTGCTCCCTCAGGACGGGCGCGAACTGGGCGAACAGATCGTCCAGCACCGGATTGTGCGCGGCCGCCACCACGGCGGTGTGCAGCGCGATGTCGGCGTCCACGAAGGCCGTGTCGTCCGCGCCGCCCGCCGCCAGCCGGGTGGCCAGTGCCGCGTCCACGGCGGTGAGGTCCGTCTCCGTACGGCGCGCGGCCGCGAGCCGGGCCGCCTGCACCTCGACCATGGTGCGCACCTCGTAGACGTGCGCCAGCTCGGCCCGGCGCAGCCGGGTCGGCCAGTCCAGGGCGGGCCGGTCCGCCGTCACGAACACGCCCGACCCCTGCCGGCTCTGCACCATCCCGGCGCCGGCCAGCGCGCGCAGCGCCTCCCGGACGGTCGAGCGCCCGACGCCCAGTTCCTTCGCCAGGGTCACCTCGCCCGGCAGCTTCCCGCCCACCGGCCAGTGTCCTGCGGTGATCTGCTCCTCCAGGCGTCGGGTGGCCTGGTCGACGAGGGGGGAGCGGTGGAGGGGGCCGAGCGGGGACATTCGCGTTCACCTGTCAGCTTGTCTGAGGACTTGGTTCGTGGTTAGTCTACCCGGCATGCAGCCGTGGAGTCTCCCCCTGGGTGGCCTTCTTCTTGGTGGCCGCAGCGGGGCGTGACCGGACCGGCACCCCGCTGCGGGGCGCCGTCCTGCCGGTCCACCGGTACCTCCGTAAGGACTCATCATGCGATTCCCGACCCTGCGTACCCCCGCCGGCCCCGTCCCGGTCACCGCCCCCGCCTGGAACCCGCAGCGCCCGGGTGCCATGCCCTCCCACCGCTACCGGCCCGCCCACGAGCGCGTGCACGTCCCCGCACTGATGCGGCGCTGGCCCGGCCGGCGGATCGGCCACGCCCCGCTGTGGGTCCCCGTCGACCTGCGCGACGGCAACCAGGCACTGGCCGAACCCATGGACCCGGCACGCAAACAGCGGATGTTCGACCTGCTCCTGGCCATGGGCTTCAAGGAGATCGAGGTCGGCTACCCCTCCGCCAGCCGCACCGACTTCGACTTCGTCCGGCAACTGGCCACCGTGCCCGGCGCGGTGCCCGAGGACGTCACCGTCGTCGTCTTCACGGCGGCGCGCGCCGACCTGATCGACCGCACCTTCGAAGCCGTCGAAGGCCTGCCCCGCGTCGTCGTCCACCTCTACACCGCCACCGCCCCGCTCTGGCGCGAGGTCGTCCTCGGGCGCGACCGGCACGAACTGCGGGCCCTGATCACCGAGGCCGCCACCCACCTGGCACGTCGGGCCGACGGCCGGCCCGGGGTGCGCTTCCAGTTCTCGCCCGAGGTGTTCAACCTGACCGAACCGGACTACGTCCTGGAAGTCTGCAACGGCCTCACCGAACTGTGGGACGCCAGCCCCGACCGGCCCGTCGTCCACAACCTGCCCGCCACCGTCGAGATCGCCACCCCCAACGTCTACGCCGACCAGATCGAGTACCTGCACCGGCACCTGGAGCGCCGCGAGTCGGTGATCCTCTCCGTCCACCCGCACAACGACCGGGGGACGGGCGTCGCCTGCGCCGAACTGGCCGTGCTGGCCGGCGCCCAGCGGGTGGAGGGATGCCTGTTCGGCAACGGCGAGCGGACGGGCAACGTCGACCTGGTCACGCTGGCGCTCAACCTGCACACCCAGGGCGTCGACCCGATGCTCGACTTCTCCGACCTCGACGAGATCCGCCGCACCGTCGAGCACTGCAACCGGCTGCCCGTGCACGAGCGCCACCCCTACGCGGGGGACCTGGTGCACACCGCCTTCTCCGGCACCCACCAGGACGCCATCAAGAAGGGCTTCGCCCACCACGCCAAGGTGGCGGCGGAGTCCGGCGTCCCGGCGCGCGAGGCGCCCTGGTCGGTGCCGTACCTGCCGATCGACCCGGCCGACCTCGGCCGCGACTACGAGGCGGTCATCCGGGTCAACAGCCAGTCCGGCAAGGGCGGCATCGCCTACCTGCTCCAGACCGGGCACGGGCTGGAACTGCCGAGGCGGCTCCAGATCGAGTTCTCCCGGGTCGTGCAGGAGGCCACCGACGACAGCGGGCGGGAGGTGACGGCGGAGGAACTGTACGGGCTCTTCCGCGCGGAGTACCTGGACGCGGCGCCGGACCGGCCGTGGCAGGCCGGCGACGACTGGGCGGAGGTGGACGGCCGGCGCGGCGAGGGCGCCGGGCCGCTCGACGCGGTGGCCGACGCGCTGCGGGTCGACATCCTGCACTTCAGCGAGCACGCCGTCGGGGCGGGTGCTGGTGCTGGTAGCGACGCTGTCGCCTACGTCGAGGCCCGGGTCGGCGGACAGGTGGTGTGGGGCGCCGGGCGGGACGGCTCGGTGCTCACGGCGGGCGTACGGGCGGTGCTCAGCGCCGTCGGCCGCGCGCAGCGGGAGTGACGGCGGGGGTGACGGCCGTCGCGCCGGAGTGACCCGTACGGGCGGGAGTTGTACGGACGGAAGTCGGACGGAGACGGCCCACCGCGACACCGTGCGCGGTGGGCCGTGCCGTCTACCTACATCGGTTTCGGTGTGATCACCGCGAACGGCGCGCCCTGCGGGTCGGTCACCACCGACATCCGGCCCGCCACCATGTCGAACGGCGGGGCGAGGACGGTGCCGCGGTGCTTGACCAGGGCGTCCACGGTGGAGTCGACGTCGTCCACCGCGAAGTACGTCAGCCAGTGCGCGGGCGTGCCGGGCGGGTCGTTGGCGAGCAGCGAGACCCCGCCGACGGCCCGGCCGCCGACCCGCAGCTCCCAGTACTGCTCGGCGCCCTGCGCCGGCTGGACCTCGATGCCGAACGCCTCGCCGTAGAAGGCGGTGGCGCCGGGCACGTCGCTGGTGTGCAGCTCGTTCCAGGTCAGCGCGCCGCTCTCGTTGACGACCCGGGCGCCGAAGAACTCGCCCGGCTGCCAGACGCCGAACACCGCGCCCTGCGGGTCGGCGGCGATCAGCATCCTGCCGAGCTCGCCGACGTCCATCGCCGGGACCAGCAGGGTGCCGCCCGCGCCGACGATCGCGTCCTGGGTGGCCTGGGCGTCGGTGGTGGACAGGTAACTGGTCCACACGGTCGGCGGGGTGGGCATCCCCTCCGGCGCCATCGCCGGGCCGATCCCGGCGGACGGCTTGCCGTTCAGCTCACAGACCGCGTACCCGCCGAACTCGGCCGGGCCGACCTGCCCCTGCCAGCCGAACAGGTCGCGGTAGAAGTCCAGTGCCGCCTGCTGGTCCTGCGCCATCAGATCGACCCAGCACGGGGTGCCGGTCGCGTACGGAGTGGTGACTTCGGGCATTCTCGCTCCTTCAGGTGAGGTCCTGCGTCGGTCACCCTCTCGTCGCGGATCGCGCTCCGCCACTCGACACGCTGTCACGACCCGCCGAGCGGCTGGCGGTTAGCCGGGCGGCGCCGGTCAGCGCCGTCGAAGCGGGCAGGGCGGGGGCGTTTCGGACGTGGGGCCGAACGTCAGGGGGCACGCCACGGCGGCGACCGACCGGAGCTGCTGGCCGGGTGTCCAGTACGTCCACACCACGTCGTGCGGGAACGTGTCGAGGAACGCCAGGGCGTGATCCAGCCGGGTGGACGCGGGGAGGTCGGCCTCCGAGGCGGGGGAGTCGGCGAGCTGCTTGCCCAGCCAGTCGAGCACCTCGGCCGGGTCGTTGGTGGTGAGCCTGATCTGCGCCGCCGACTTGGCGAGCCAGTGCATGACCTCCAACGGCGGTACGGGGCTGGCCCATTCGGGTCGTAAGCCGTTCTGCGGTCCCGGCGGCCGCCGCTCGGCGTCATCGGGCCGCTTGCCGCCCGCCCACACGTAGCAGTGCCAGTGGAGGCCGGGCCTGTTCCAGTGATCCATGCGCGCTCTACCCTGGGTGTGCGGCGGGCCCCGCTCCCAGTTGCGTTGGGAACGGGGCCCACTGGTGCGAGGTGGTACGTCAGGCGGAGGTCGTGAAGCGGTCCGGGTCGATACCGGCGGAGCTCAACTCCACGGTGGTGAAGCGCAGTTCCCGCCCCGGCGCCTTGGTGTCACCCATCACCCACAACCCGCCGGCCACCCCCGGCACCTCCCGCAGGGTCACGCACGACTCCCCGTCGTCACCCCCGCCCTGGTTCCCGCCACACGCCTTGTAGGCGGCGAGTCCGGCCGGGATCTCGATCTCGTACAGGTCGCTCACTGCACTGCCTTCCTGTTCGATGCTGAAGGGAGGCGGCCCCCAACCGGCATTGACCGATGAGGCGCCGTCAGATCGACAGTAGGAAGCCATGAGTGACACGGTCCACGAAGTTGCACTCGGTTGCACCGGTTCACCCGAGGGAGTCGACGGCCCTGGTGATGCACGCGCGTGCTGCCGCACCCCGATCGGCGAGTTTCGCCAGCTCGGCGAACGCCCTGTGGTAGGTGCCGATTTCGCTCGGCGTCGAGATGTTGATTTCCGCCGTCAAGGTCTCCACGGCGACCAGGTCTTCATCGAAGGCGTAGAACGCTTCAAGTGGCCAAACCGAACGACGCACTCCGAAGGGGATGATTCCGAAGGATACGTTCGGCTGTGCCATCACCGACAGGAGGTGACCGAGCTGGCCCGCCATCGCGGCATCGTCGGCCACTCGGTAATACAAGACCGATTCCTCGACCAGAATCGCGAACCGCTGCCCTGCGTTGCGGATGACACTCGATCGCTCGATCCTGGCCTGGACGGCTTGGTCGACGTCGTCAGGTGTCCCCTGGAAGTCCGTGATGGAGCGCAAAAGGCCGGATGCGTATTCGGCGGTTTGCAGCATCCCCGGTACGACATTGGACGCGTAGACGCGGAAGTGTCGGGTTCGCTGGTATAGCGGAACCGTTTTTTCGTGGATCTTCCGCATGCCGTCACGGTGAATCTGCTGCCACTGTATGTACATGGAATCAGCGGAACGCGAGGCGGCTATGAGGTCTGCCGCCTGGTCATCGACGCCACAGGCGGCACACCATGCGCGGATGTCGGCGTCCGATGGTGGAGTCACGCCTCGCGAGATCCGAGATGACTTTGACTTGTGCCATCCACAACGAGCGGCTAGTTCATCCCCTGTGAGCCCGGCGTCCTTCTTCATCGCGTCCAGGCGCGCGGCTAGCGCCGCACGCACGGACTTCGCGCTGGAGAGCGGATTGGAGGACATGAACTAGCCGATCGGGTTTCTGTGCGGGGAGCTAGACGGTGAACTTCTCGTGAGGGATCCCGGACTCCCAGACCGCTTCGAAAGCCGAAGCACACAGCGCTACCATCGCGGCGTCTTCCGTCTGATCCGTGTGGACCCATCGGCCGGCACCATCGAAAATGTTGAACTGAACGAGTCGACCGTCGAAGATCCAGCAGTCATTGCCGGGAAGAGCGATTCCGGACGCGCTGCGTCTGGGGAGCCAGCGGATATCTTCGCCAGCGGCAATGTTGGTGAAAGTGCCGGAGTGCTCGAAGCGGATGTAATCGCTCACCGGTTCCGAGACCACACGGGCGCGGCGAATCGCGATGCCTCGGCCGGTGACTTCCTGTACCAGATCGAGCCAAGGTCGCCACCAGGACTCGCGGTTGTCGGGATCGAGCCTCTTCCCGTGGCGCCACGCGGCGAACCCCTCGGTTTCGCTCTCCACCGAGTACCAGTCTCGCATCTCAAGGTGCAGCGCCGAATGACGTGCGGATTTGATCAGATCGGCGAAGCTAGAGAGCGTCTGTGTCACCAAGGGCCTCCCTGAGAAGTGGAATCATGCGCCGGGGCAGCCGGATGACGGTCTCGTGCTCGGGAATCGGCCCGGCCTTCAGGCACTCGACTTCCGTCGCCTCGTCCGCTTTCCAGCCCTGAATCACCAGCTCTGCCCGTTCCTCGTCCACCCACACGGAGGGACACCCGTGGTCCCCGGACTCGGGGTCCTTGCCGACGAACCGTAGCTTCATAACCGCCTCCGCTGTCGAGTCAGTTGCGCTCAGTTGCAACGACCTTGGGCCCCGCCCGGGTGTGGAGTCAAGGGCGCATCGGGGCGCAGTGGAGG
This sequence comes from Kitasatospora sp. NPDC127121, assembly GCF_042677305.1. Taxonomy (NCBI): domain Bacteria; kingdom Bacillati; phylum Actinomycetota; class Actinomycetes; order Kitasatosporales; family Streptomycetaceae; genus Kitasatospora; species Kitasatospora sp. NPDC127121. The sequence continues at coordinate 58,032 of NZ_JBHXTQ010000005.1, forward strand.
CGGACGCAACTCAGACCTCGCTCCAACCACCCGCCAAGGAGCGGAAGAAGGTCCGGATGTCGGCCACCAGCGACTCGGGCTGTTCCAGGGCGGCGAAGTGGCCGCCGTGGTCGAACTCGGTCCAGTGCACGATGTTGTCGATGCGTTCGGCGAAGGCGCGGACCGGGAGGGTGATGTCGTGGGGGAAGACGGCCATGCCGGTGGGGACGGTGGAGGGGGCGGCCTCGGTCCAGCCGTTGCGGGCCGACTCCTTGTACAGCCGCGCGGAGGAGCCGGCGGTGGCGGTGAGCCAGTACAGCATCACGTTGGTGAGGAGGTGGTCCCGGGGTACGGCGCCTTCGGGAAGGCCGCTGTCGCAGTCCGTCCATTCGCGGAACTTCTCGATGATCCAGGCGAGTTGGCCGACCGGGGAGTCGGTGAGCGCGTAGCCGATGGTGTGCGGGCGGGTCGCTTGGACGGCGGTGTAGCCGGAGGTTTCGGCCTGGTGGCGGGCCCAGGTGTCGAGCCGTTCGCGGTCGAGGGTGTCGAGGACGGCCGGGTCGCCGGTGGGGAAGGTGGGGGAGGTGTTGACGTGCACGCCGATGACCCGGGTGGGGGCGGCGAGGCCGAGTTCGCGGGAGATGCCGGAGCCCCAGTCGCCGCCCTGGGCGCCGTAGCGAGGGTAGCCGAGGCGGTTCATCAGTTCGGCCCAGGCGCGCGCCACGCGCCGGTAGTCCCAGTCGAGTTGGCTGGTCGGCCCGGAGAAGCCGTAGCCCGGGATGGAGGGCGCGACCACGTGGAAGGCGTCGCGCGGGTCGCCGCCGTGGGCGCGGGGGTCGGTGAGCGGGCCCAGGATGTCCAGGAATTCGGCCACCGAGCCGGGCCAGCCGTGCGTGATGATCAGCGGGGTGGCGTCGGGTTCGGGTGAACGGACGTGCAGGAAGTGCACGTTGGCGCCGTCGATGGTGGTGGTGTACTGCGGGAAGGTGTTGAGCCTGGTTTCGTGTTCGCGCCAGTCGTAGCCGGTCCGCCAGTACTCGGCCAGGTCCTGGAGGTAGTGGAGCGGGACGCCGTAGTCCCAGTCGGTGCCGGGCAGCGAGTCGGGCCAGCGGGTGCGGGCGAGGCGGTCGCGCAGGTCGTCGAGCTGGTGCTGTTCGATCGCGATGCGGTAGGGGCGGATGTCGGTTTCGGCGGTCATGGCGGGGCCTTTCAGAGCTCGGGGAGGGGTCAGGTCGTCGGCAGGAGGTGGGCGAGCAGGGCCGTTTCCAGGTCGCGCAGCGGGAAGGCCGGGTCCTCGGCGGCGAGGGTGAGGCCGCCGCGGATGCCGGCGAGGAGGAGCAGGCGGGCGGCAGCGGGGTCGGGGACGCGGCAGGCCGCCAGGGATTCGTCCAGGGCCTGGAGGAGGTCGGCGGAGGCGAGGTCGGCGCCTGCGGCGACCAGGACGGCGCGGGCTTCGGGGTCGGCGAGCAGGGCGGAGACGGCCCGGCTCTCCTCGACCTCCTCGGGGGCTGCGTCCAGGCCGAGCAGGGCGGAGCGGACCAGGAGTCGCAGGGTGTCGGCGGGGCTGTCGGCGGGCTGGGCGGCGAGTGCCGCGCGGGTCCGTTCGCGCCAGCCGTCGGCGATGTCGATCAGCAGGCCGTCCTTGCTGCCGAAGTAGCGGGAGGGCAGTCCGTCGGCGACGCCGGCCCGGGTGGCGACTTGGCGCAGGGTGGTGGCGCGGTAGCCCTGTTCGGCCATGAGCAGGACGGCGGCGCGCCGGATCTTGGCGCGGGTCGCTTCGCGGACGGCCGCCGAGGCCTCAGGCGTGCGGGGCATGGGGGTGTCCCGTTTTTGGTTGAACCATTGTTCAATATAAACACACGGCAAAGGTCCGCGTCACGCCCGGCGCGGGCCCGGGGAGTCGGAGGTGGCAGGGCGGTCGCTAGCCCAGTTCGTAGCGGACGATCTCGTCGGTCACGGTGGTCACGACGAAGCCGGTCTTCGTCAGGACCCTTCCCGAGGCGGGGTTGCCGACGCGGTGCTCGGCGGTGACCCGCGGGGTGCGGTGGTGGGCGAGGAATCGGCGCACCGCTGTGGTGGCGTAGCCGTGGCCCCAGGCGTCCTCGCGCAGGATGTAGCTGAGGCTGCCCGTGTGGCCGGTGATGCGGAGTCGGACGATGCCGATCAGGTCGTCGTGGACGTCGATGCCGAGGACGCGTGCGGTGCGCGGCCGGTGCGCGTCGGCCTCCCGGGCTTCGCGCACGTAGTCGTGGGCCTGGGCGGCGGTCATCTGGCCGAACCACAGGTCGGCGACCGACCGGCCGCTGTAGATCCGGCGGACGGCGTGGGCGTCGGCCGGCCGCAGCCCGCGCAGGTGCACCCTTCCTCCAACTCGTGGCGCTGGCCCGGGGCTTCCGCTCGCCGAGCGGGAAGCCGGCGGGAAGCCCCGGGCCCTTGGCGGCTCAGGCGAAGATGAGGCGGAAGATCTGGTTGTAGACGAAGAAGCCGCCGGGCTGGCCGGGGATCGGCTGCAGGTTGAACGTCTCGGCGAACTGCATCGGCTTGTCGAAGGCGTTGTCGATGACGAGGCCGCCCGTGACGGTGACCAGTACGCCGCCGCCCGGCGCGGGCTGCGCGTCGTTGCTGGACACCGCGTGCTTGACGGTGGCCAGTTCGGGCGTCGTCAGCTTCGCGAGGATGTTCTGCTGCCCCTGGACCTGGGCGTTCTCCCAGGTGAGCATCGACTCGGGCCGGTAGAGGCTGGTGAGGTTGCTGCGCCCCGCGATGCCGGAGTCGAAGGTGTTGTAGTAGTGGGACACGAACGAGTTGGCAATGGCGTTGAAGTCCATGCGCGGAACGTACCAGTCCACTCACAACGGGTGTGTGTCGTTTGACAGATCCGGCCGGGGCTGCTGAGGGGTGGGCCGGGTCGCCTTCCGGGCGACGGGTCCTCGGCGGTGGCTGTGTGGCTGCCGTCCGGGATGCCGCGCGGGGCGTCGCCCGGGTTGCGGCGCAAGCGAACGGTATCGGAGGGTGGTCGTATGGATACTCTTCGCATACAACCCTCGCTGCCCGCCCGTCGGCGGCGTCTCGCGCTCCTCGCGCTCCCCGTGACAGGTGGCCTGCTCGGTGCTGCCCCCGCCTCCACGCCGCAGCAGGTAGCCCCGGTGGACCTGCGGACCGTCGTGACGGCCGCCGCCGCCCATGGGCAGCAGGTGTTCTCGGAGGCCGGCACCTCCTACTTCACGGTGCCCGCCGGGGTGACCGAGGTCCTCGTCCAGGCCTGGGGCGGCGGTGGTGGCGGCGGTGGGGGAGGCGGTGGGGGCGGGGGTGCCGGAGGGGGTGGCGGCGGTGAGGACTCCACCCTCGGGTCGTACGGCGGTGGTGGTGGCGGTGGCGGCGGCGGGGGTGCCGGAGGGGGTGGTGGCGCTGGCGGGGGCAGCGGCTTCTACCTCGCCTGCCGGGTCCAGACGTCCCTCCTGGAGCAACTGCCCCCGTACGGGCAGCTGCCGGGAACCGTCGCGGTACGCGTCGGACGGGGTGGTGGAGGTGGGGCCGCGGGGTCGGGTTCGGGCGGGGGTGGCGGCGGTGCGGACACCGAGAACGGCGGCAGCGGGGGGTCGGGCTCCACCGGTCTCACCGGCGGGGTCGGTGTGGAGGGGTTCAGCAGCGGCGTGTTCTTCGAACTGCCCTACCCGGATGCCGACGGCGAACTCGTGCTGCAGCCCTTCGCCGCGGCGGCCGGCGGTCGGCCCGGCGGCGGCGGACCTGGCGGACCTGGCGGCGGTGGCGGCGGGGGAGGCACCACCGGGCGGTCGAGCGGCCACCCCGGAAGCGGCGGATCCGGCGGCCAGGGCGGACCTGGCAGCGCCGGGGGAGCGCAGAGTCAAGGCTCCGACAGTGTGTGTGAGGGGAAGGCGACCGATGCCGTCATTGGCGCGGACGGTGCGCAAGGGAAGGGCGGTGGGGCGGGCTACTCCGGTAGCGCAGGCAATGACGGAGGCCAGGGGCGGGGCGGCTACGGCGGAAACGGCGGCTACGGCTCCTCCGGCGGAGGTGCGGGCGGTGCGGGCGCGACGCTCTCGGCCGCCACACCCGCCCCGCCGGCCGGAACTGGCACGGGAGGTGCGGGCGGAGCCGGCAGCGGGGGCGGCGGGGGAGGAAAGGGCGGCAACGGTGACGACGTCGTCGTCAACGACAACACCCCCGGCAGCCCGGGCGGAGCCGGCGCCGACGCGACCGGGGGCACGCAGGGGACGCCCGGCTACGTGATCATCAGCTGGTAGCCCGACGGTCGGCCGCCTCGCGACGGGGCGTGGACCACGTGTGGGCCGGGGCTGCGTGAACGCCGCCCCGGCTCGCCCGGTGGGGTCGGGGGTCCGGCAGCCGGCTCTCCACGGGGGCGCCGACGCGTCGTCGTCAGTGGTAGGGAGCCCGCGTGACGGTCGCAGTCGGCGCAGTGGGGGCCACGGTCGCCGAGTGCATTGGCGCCGGGTTCCTCTCCAGCACGGTCTTGTCCCGTGGTTCGGTAGTGACGCGCCAAAACACGGTTCCCGGTATTGGGCTGCTGCGGTACCGACCGGATCCCCTGTTCGGTGCCGTCTCGGCTCGGCCTTGTGAAGTCGGGCGCTCAGAACGACCAGTGGATGAGCGCGTACCCCGGCGCTCCGGCCTCGCCGGGCGAGGTGCCACTGACGCCGGACTGGCCGCCCGGCCCGCCGGTCGCGGCGTCTCCCGGGTTGGCGCTCCCGGTGTTCGCGGGCTGGCCGCCCGTTCCCCCCGGCGAGGTGGGGTTCGGGTAGAACGCGTTGGTTGTGCTGCCCCCGGCCGCGCCGGGGCGTACGTAGCCGCCGCCACCCAAGGGGGTCTCGGCGGGTGCGGTGCCGCCGCCCCCTGCGCCGCCGCCGGCGTACGAGCCCGGGAAGCCCCCGTTCGACGTGAAGCCCCCGCCGCCGCCCTGGGCGGTGGCCAGCACCGTCGAACCGATCGCGATGGTGGTGCTGGTGCCGCCGGAGCCCACGGCGCCAACCGCACCGCCCGCGCCACCGGTGCCGATGGTGATGGTGACCTGCTCAAGGGGGAGCACCGTGATCGCACCGTGCACGTATCCGCCGCCACCCCCGCCCCCGCCGCCGGTCACGGGCACGGTCGAGGTGCCGCCGGCGCCTCCGCCACCGGCGCCCCAGGCGTCGATCAGCAGGCCGGTGACGCCGACGGGGACGGTGAAGGTGGCGGTCCGGGTGAACTCGCGCACGCCCGTGGTGGCGTGGGCGGGGGCGGCCCCGGCGGCGAGGGTGGTGGCGGAGACGGCCAGCACGGTCGCGCAGGCGGCCAGTGCGGCCCTGCTCCGCCGACGGTGCGTCGTGGTCGGGGCGGATGTCATCGAGGTGTTCCTCCGTGTCGCTGCCCTGGCCTGCCCTGGCCGGGCGTGGGGGGTGGGTGGATCTATGGGTAGTCCACGCACCATCCTTCGCTCCCGGGGCGAGCCGTGCACCAGGTGTTACGCCGGATGACCGGGGAGCCGGGCCCTCGGTGGATCTCGATCAGAGGTTTTCCCTGCTCGGAAGCCGGTGTCGGTGGGTGCGGGTAGCGTGAGCGCACGTGGGCAGTTGGGCCGACACCGGGGGGATCGATGGAGAACGCGCCGGACCACGGCCGGACCGTGCGGAACGGTTCGCTCGCGATGATCGGCCTGGGGGTCCTGCTGTTCGTCCTCAGCCTGGTCTACCTGATACCGCACGACATGGGGGTGACGTCGGCTCTCCGCAGCCGCGGCGTTCACGTGTCGGCGGCCGTCACCGAGTGCACCGAGGTGAGCGCGCCGCAGGACAACCCGGCGGGCAACGCCCACTGCCGGGTTCGGTTCACGACGTCCGAGGGGGCGCCCGTCGAGACCCAACTCGCCTACGTCACCGACACCGTCAAGGCCCGCGACACCGTGACGGTGGTGTACGACCCCCGGCACACCGACACCGCCGCCCTTGCTTCGAGCGTCGGTTTCTGGAACTCGCTGGGCCGGAACGTGCTCGATGTGGTCGCACTGGTCGCGTCGGTCCTCATGACCTTGCTGGGCCTCGCGGTCCATCTCGCGTACCGCCGGCTCACCCGGGCGCGCAGACGGCCCACCGCTCTTTAGGCGGTGAGCCGTTGAGGGGGAAGTCGATCAGGCCTCGACGGTGGCGGCGAAGGCCACGAACGCCTGCCAGGCGGCGGGGGTGAAGGCGTGGTGGGGGCCGGAGGCGTCCTTGGAATCGCGGACGAGGACGGCCTCGGTCGTCTCGGCGACCTCGATGCACTGGCCGCCCTCGTTGCTGCTGTGGCTGCTCTTGAACCAGACGAGTTCGTTGCTCACTGCTCCCCCTGGCGCGAAGCGTTCCTCAGGCTCGCCTGCTGCGTGATCACCTACCGGCGCGTGTGGCGTGCACGGAGCCGAGCAGGCTGAGTGCCTCGGCGCTGGGGCTGCCGTGTTCCGCATGGTAGATGATCAACTGCTGGCCGGGGGCGTCCCGCACGTCGAATGCGTGGTGGGTGAGGGTCATGCCGCCGACGTCCGGGTGGTGGAGGTGCTTGTGTTCGCGGGTCTTGCCGCGCACGGTGTGGGTGTTCCACAGCCGGGCGAAGTCCGTGCTGCGCGTGCTGAGTTCGCCGACGAGATCCCGTAGGCGCGGACCGTCAGGGTCGACGCCGGACGCCTGGCGCAGGTGTCCCACCACCGTCTCTGTCGTCCGCTCCCATCGGGGGTGGAACGGCCGACCTGCCGGGTCGAGGAAGACCATGCGGGCCAGGTTGTCCATTGCTTCGAAGGGGGAGTACAGGGCCTCGGCCAGGGCGTTGGCGGCCAGGATGTCCAGGACCGGGTTGATGACGAACGCCGGAGTGCCGGGGTAGCCGTCCAGCAGGACGCGCAGGGCGGGGGCGACCTGGTCGGTGGTGGCGACGGGCCGCTGGGACGGTGCGGTTCCGGACAGTTGGTGAAGGTGCGCCTGGGCGTCGGTGTCCAGCAGCAGCGCGCGGCTGAGCGCGTCCACCACCTGCGCGGACGGGTGGCGTTCACGGCCCTGTTCCAGCCGGGTGTAGTAGTCCGCGTTCACCCCTGCCAGTACGGCGACTTCTTCGCGGCGCAGCCCGGCGACCCTGCGCACGCCATGGCTCGGCATCCCGACCTCGTCCGGCCGCACGGCCGCACGGCGCGCCCGCAGGAACTCACCCAGCTGGTTGTCGGTCATGTGCCCAGGCTAGGCCGCGGGCCCGGTGTGCTGCCTGGGTGTACCGCACCCAGGCAGCACACGGCCTGGGCCGCCCGGAACACCTCGCCCAGACTCGGTGCCCTACCGAGAGACAAGGGGCAGTCATGCCGGACCGGACAATCAAGGTCGTAGCGATCACCGGTGCCAGCAGTGGGATCGGCGAGGCGACCGCCCGCCGGCTCGCCGCCGACGGCCACCGCCTGTTCCTGGGAGCACGGCGCACCGATCGCCTGGACCGACTCGTCACGGAGATCACCGCCGCGGGCGGCACGGCGGCGGCCCGGCGCCTGGACGTGACCGAGGCCGCCGACGTGCGGGACTTCGTGGCAGCGGCCGAAGAGCGGTACGGCCGCGTGGACGTGATGGTCAACAACGCCGGGGTGATGCCGCTGTCGCCGCTGGAGGCGCTCAGGACGGAGGAGTGGGACCGCATGATCGACGTGAACCTGCGGGGTGTCCTGCACGGTATCTCCGCCGCCCTGCCCGTGATGCGCGTCCAAGGTGGCGGGCACATCGTGAACATCGCCTCCGTCGGCGCGTACGAGGTATCTCCCACCGCTGCCGTGTACTGCGCCACCAAGTTCGCGGTCCGTGCGATCTCCGAGGGCCTGCGTCAGGAGTCCGCCGGTGACGTCCGGGTCACCCTGGTCTCGCCGGGCGTCACGGAGTCCGAACTCGCCGACGGCATCGCGGACCCGGCCGCCCGGGCGGCCATGCGGACGTACCGCGCCGTGGCCCTGCCGGCGTCCGCGATCGCGGACGCCGTCGCCTACGCAATCTCCCAGCCGCCGTACGTCGACGTGAACGAGATCGTCGTTCGACCTGCGGCGAGCGCCCAGTGACGGAAGGAACCGGAATGCTGCACACCCCCGCTCTCGACGACCTGGCGCGCAGAATACGTGACCTGGAGGACCGGGACGCCCTGCACGCCCTCATGATCCGCGGCTGGCGGGCACTGGACCGCAAGGACTGGCGGATCTGGTCCGCCTGTTGGGCCGAAGACGCCGTGCTGGAGTTCGGGCCCTGGCAGCGAACCCAGGGGAGGGAGGCCATCCGCGCGAAGGTGGAGGAGGCCGAGTCGGCCTACACGAGCATCCAGCACCACATCCTCAACATGCACGTGGACGTGGCGGGCGACCGGGCGACCGGCATCGGGTACATGTGGTTCGTCGCCGTCACCGCTCCGGGGAGAACCTCTGCCCCCTACTCCATGGGCGGTCCCTACGACTGGGAGTTCCGCCGTGACGGGGACGGATGGCTCTTGGCCCGGCAGCGGCTCGGGGTCTTGTGGACCGACGGCGAGGACACCCTGCGAGCCTTCGAACCGGAGTGACCGGAACTACGTTGATCAGGCCTCGGCGGTGGCGGCGAAGGCGACGAACGCCTGCCAGGCGGCGGGGGTGAAGGTGTGGTGGGGGCCGGAGGCGTCCTTGGAGTCGCGGACGAGGACGGCCTCGGTCGTCTCGGCGACCTCGATGCACTGGCCGCCTTCGTTGCTGCTGTGGCTGCTCTTGTGCCAGGCGATCTCGATGCAGGCGGTGCCCTCGTTACTGCTGTGGCTGCTCTTGAACCAGGCGATCTCGATGCACTCGCCGCCTTCGTTGCTGCTGTGGCTGCTCTTGAACCAGATGAGTTCGCTGCTCACTGCTCCCCCTAAGTGTGGGACGGCGCCGTCAGCTTGACGGTACGCCAACGGCCCGCCGCCCGGTAGGCGGTGGGCCGTTGGGAGGACGTTGATCAGACCTCGGCGGTCGCGGCGAATGCCACGAACGCCTGCCAGGCGGCCGGCTCGAAGGCCAGCTGAGGGCCGCTCTTGTCCTTGGAGTCACGCACGTGGATTACAGCAGGCGTCTCGGCGACCTCGACGCAGGTTGTGCCCTCGTTGCCGCTGTAGCTGCTCTTGAACCACGCCAGCTCGGACATGCTCACCGCTCTCCCAGGATCTTCTCGATCAGGGCCAGGGACTCCCTCATGTCGAGCGCCTGCGCCCTGATGCTGCTGTACCGTGCGGCCATAATACGGACCTCTTCCGGGTCCGTGATCAGCCGATTGACGTGCTGCACCTCGCAGAACGCAATCTGCGACCGGCCCTTGGGGGTGAGGAGGGTGAACGAGCCGCCCATGCCCGCGTGCTCCATTCGATCCAGCGGCATCACCTGGAGTTCGAGGCCGCGGATCCGGCCGATCTTCAGCAGGTGGCGAAGCTGCTCCTCGTGAACGTCCCACCCGCCCATGGGGCGCCGCAGTGCGCTCTCATCGATCACCCAGCTGATCATCGGAAGCGGTGACCGAGTCAGGATCTCTTGCCGCTTCATGCGTGCCGCCACCCACTTTTCGACGGAGTCATCGGTAAGGGTTGGTTTCCGCATCTGGTACAGCGCTCGCGCGTGGGCCTCTGTCTGCACTAGGCCTGGGATGTCCAACGTGCAGTAGTCGTGAATCTCCAGAGCGTGCGCTTCTTCGGTCGTGTACGGCTTCGACCACGCCGGGTGCCGCTCACTCACGCGGATCTTCGCCTTCATGACATCCGGGGCGATCGCCTTCAGCGCGCCGCCTGCCCCAACGAGATCGTCAACCACCGTCAGGTACTCGACTCTCGGGGTCCGCTTGCCGCGCTCGACCGCGCCGACTTGGTCCTCGCTGTAACCGGCCATCTTGGCCAGCTCCTTCTGCGTGATCCCGGCCCGCTCGCGGAAGTGCTTGATCAGCTTTCCCACCGCAGCGTAGAGCTCAGAGACCCCCTCGGACCCCTCCGGCAGATCGCCGTCCTCGAAGACCGTTCCCTCGGCACCCATCGCAGCCACCCCATCCTGACTTGCCGCGTTTTCGATCGGTTAATCCGGGGTCGGCCGGACAGGCCCACCCTCCGCATCCGTACAGGCACTCTTAGTGCTTGTCGAATCCGTGGTCAGCGTACGTCCGGGGCGCCACGATTTTTTCCATGACGACCGACATCCCCCTCGACAGCCCCCGCCGTCACACCATCACCCTCGCCGCCACCCCCAAGGGTGCCGCCATCGGCCGGCGCATCGCCAGGCGTCAACTCACCACCTGGGGGCTGAACTTGTCCCACACCGAGCCGTACTACTCGGCTCTCCTGATCGTCGCGGAGCTCGCCGCTAACGCGACTACCCATGGCCGCGTTCCGGGGCGCGGGTTCGAGCTTCACCTCTGTCTCACCACCACCGTGCGCCGGGGCACAACCTTGCGCATCGAGATCTCGGACTGCCGGGGCGACCGCTTCCCCGCCCTGCCCGCCGTCCTCGCCCCCAACTCCCAGTCCGGGCGCGGTCTCACCCTCATCGACGCCCTCGCCGACCGCTGGGGCACCATCCCCCGCCACCCCAACGCGAAGACCGTCTGGGCCGAACTCGACCTCCCCATCGCCCCCGATGCGTCCTGAATCCCGCCATAGCCCGGGCAGCGCGACGCTCTGCACCCTCCTCCCGTTCGCCCTCCTCCTCGCTCTCCTCGCCTGGATCCACCCCCTCACCGCGCACCACCCCCCGAACCGCCACCCCCGCCCCGTCTCTACCTCCACCCCAACCACCCCGTAAAGCAAGAGGAGTGGGGAGGAGGCCCCCCCCTCGGCCCACGCCGAGACCCCGGGGGGTTTGGGTGGCCCAAGTAAGATTTTATGGGAAGAAAGGGGGTAGGTTGA